>DAHWBL010000353.1 GCA_027323595.1 Acetobacteraceae bacterium
AAACCGTGGCTGCAACACCAAGGTCCGCGCGATGCACACCCTTTGGCGCATCCCTCCGGACAATTGCGCCGGATAGGCCTCGGCGAACTCCCGCAGCCCCATGAACCCCAGCGCATAGGCCACCCGCCGCGCGATCTCCGCCGCATCCACCCCCGCCCGACGCAGGCCAAACCCGATATTGTCCGCGACATTCAGCCAGGCGAACGAGGCATCCTCCTGGAACACCACACCCACCCCGTCGGGCACCCCATCGATCGGCCGCCCCTCGAACTCAGCCGTCCCTGTCGTTGGTTTTGACAATCCGGCCAACAAATCGAGCAGCGTGGATTTGCCACAGCCAGACGGCCCGACCACCGAAAAAAATTCACCGCGCGCAAATTGCAGGCTCACCGGCCCCAGCGCATGCAGCGGCCGGCGCGTCGGGTAAATCCGCGTCACCTCATCGAGCCGCGCATGCGGCGTGCTCAAGGCCTGGCCTGCAAATCCGCCGGCAAATAGACGGTGTCGATGATCGTGCTCCAGTCCGGCAGCCTCTCGATCTCACCCACCAGCTTCAACCCTTCGGCGAACCGGTCGAGCTCCACCGGCACGAAGTTTCCTTCGCTCCACATGTGAAATTTGATCATCCGCGCCGCCGCCTCGTGCGCGACCGCGGGCTCAACCTTGAAGGACCTGGCAAGAATTGGCTCCACCGCCACCGGATTGGCATAGATCCACCGCACCGCCTCCCGCCGCCCCGCGATCAGCGCGCGGATTTCTTGCTGATGCGCCCGCGCATATTGCCGTGTGGTGATCCCGACCAGGGTGACCATCGGCGGCAGAATATCGGTTGCCTCGAACACGGTGCGATACCGATCCCGCCGCATGATCGACAGCGGCTCGATCAGGCTCGCCGCATCCACCGCATCATGATCGAGCATGACCAGCCCCTGGCCGTACCCGCCGGCGACAACCCGCGTGGTCGCCGACAGATCCAGTCCTTTCGCCTTCAAAGCCATTTGCAAGACCATGTCCGAAACCCCGCGCGGCGAAGTGATGGCGACCCGCTTGCCCGCCAGGTCCGCGATGCTCTTCACCGTCGATTCCGGCCGCGTCACCACCGAGGATTCCGGCAGGCTGAGACTGCCGACATTGACGATCACGACGTCCAGCCCCTGCCGCGCCGCTGCCAGCGCCGCGGCGAGCGACACCTCGCCATACGGCAGCGGGCTGGCCAGCATGTTGCGCACGGTGGTGCCGCCGCCGCCAGAACCGATGATGCCGGTCACATCGATTCCTGCCTTCTGGAACATATGGCTTTCCAAAGCCACCGCGTATGGCAACCCGGTCAGGCTGTTGCCCCATTGGGTGACCGAAATTTCCATCGCCGAGCCCGCCGCCGGCATCAGCGCCAGACAGGCCGCAATCATCCATCGCCGCATCTCATCCCCCTTTTGCCACCGTCGCCGTCAATGCCCCGCCGACACCGCGCGATGTGAAACATGCCACGGCAGCAACGCCCGCTCCGCCCATTCGAGCAGATAGAACAACACCGTGCCGATCACCGATAAAATCAGCAACGCGGCGAAAACCCGCGTGGTCTCAAACGCGCCTTGCGCGCTCATGATCACATACCCAAGGCCCTTCTGCGCGGCGACGAACTCACCGGTGATCGTGCCCACCAGCGCCAACGCGATGCCCACCTTCATGCCAGAAAAAATCGCCGGCAACGCACCGGGAAACCGGATCTTGACAAGCATTTTAAGCGGCGTTCCCTTCAACGTGCGCCCCAGCGCCAGCATGTCCGGATCAACGGTGCGCAGTCCCAGCACCGCATCGATGACGATCGCGAAGATCGCGATCAGAAACGCCATGCCGATCTTTGATTGGTTGCCGGTGCCGAGCCAAAGAATGAACACCGGCGCGAGCGCCACCTTGGGAATCGAATTCATCGCAACCAAAGGCGTGTAGAGCAGCGTCTCCAGCACCCGCGAATAGACGATCCCCACCGCCAGCAGCACACCGATCACCACCGCCATCGCGAACCCCGCGAGCGTATTCGACAGGGTGTACCAACTGTTGCCCAGATATAGCTGCGGGTCATCGAGCAACTCGGCGAAGATCATGCGAGGTGACGGCAGAACCAGCGGCGATGGCTGCAACAACCAGCACCCGGCCTGCCAGGCGAGCAGCAGCAACACAAACACCACCGCCACCGGCGGCTGCCGCCAGCGACGCCGCTTCATCCCACGTCACCCCCGCCAAGGGCGCCGGTCGCTTCGAAGATCTCGCGAATATGGCGGGCCAGACGCGCGAATTCCGGCTCCTCGCGCACCGACAGCGGGCGCGGGCGGGGGAAATCCACGTCGATCACCTCCACGATCCGCCCCGGCCGCGCCGCCATCACCACGATACGATCCGACAGAAAAATTGCCTCGGGGATCGAGTGGGTGACGAACAGCACCGTCTTGCGCGTGCGCAGCCAGGTCTTCTGTAATTCAAGATTCAGTTCGTCGCGGGTGAATGCATCGAGCGCGCCGAACGGCTCGTCCATCAGCAGCAATTGCGGGTCCGTCAACAGCGCACGACAGATCGCCGCGCGTTGGCGCATCCCGCCCGAAAGCTCCCACGGATAGCGATCCATGAAATCGCCAAGACCGAACAGGCGCAACAATTCCCGCGCCTTCGGCCGGTACTCCTTGCGCGGCAGCTCGAGAAATTCCACCGGCAGCATCACATTATCCAGAATGCTCCGCCAATCCATCAGCACATCGCGTTGGAAAACCATGCCGAGTCCGTCGGGCGGCCCGCGCATCACTTCGCCGCCGATCCGAATATCGCCCGAACTCGGCGCCTCCACACCCGAGACGATCTTGAGCAGCGTGCTCTTGCCGCACCCTGATGGCCCCAGCAGCGAGACAAACGCGCCACGCGGCAATTGCAGATCCAGGGTTTGCAACGCCACGACATCGCCACGCGGCGATTTGTAGGTCTTGCCCAGACCTTCGATGGAGACATGTGCCGCGGCGAGCGCCACATCCATCAGCCGATTCCGGAAATCCGCCTGACCACGCCTGGATCGATATATTCGTTGGTGTAAAAATCAGATGGCTTGAACCCCGCCGCGATGGTGTTGGCGTCCACCATGTCGGCGATGGTGGCATTCCAGTCCGCATCGCTTTGCGGCCCGATGCCCAATGATTTTGTCGCGTCGGTGTAAAAATA
>DAHWBL010000360.1 GCA_027323595.1 Acetobacteraceae bacterium
GCGGAGGGGCTGTCCAGCAATGCCGCCAGCCTGGCGCGGGCGAACGGAAACAGCACCGCGTGCACGAAGGCGATCGGCGTGGTGGTGCCCTCGATGTCGGTCAGCACCCAGTCGATGCGGGCGGGCATGGCGGTCTCAGCCAGGATCGGCGGGGAACCGTTCGGCGATCGGGTCGCCGGTGTAATGCGGCACCCAGCCGGAGGCGTCGGTGAACACCCGCAGGCAGGTGAATTCCGGCGCGGTGCCGGCATCGAACCAGTGCCTTGTGTTGGCCGGCACGCTGATCAGGTCGCCCTGGGTGCAATGCGCGTCCCACACCTCGTTGTTCAGGTGCAGGATGAAATTGCCGCTGCCGCGCACGAAGAAACGAATTTCGTCCTCGCTGTGGGTGTGCTCGGCGAGGAATTTGGCGCGGATCGCCGGCAGGTTGTCCATGTCGGGGCGCATGCGCACCACGTCCGCCGAGCCGGCGCCGCTGGCCCCCATGAGGTCGTCCAGATAGGGGCGGTAGGCGGCCAGGATGGCGTCCTGCTCGGCGTCGGGCGGCAGGCGCACGGGGCCGCTCCAGCGCTCGAAGCGCACGCCCACGGTGGCCAGGTTGGCGGCGATGGCGGCGGGCTCGTCGGTGACCAGGCGTGGCGCGTCGGGCGCGCTGTCGGGGTAGATGGTCAGGCGGCTCATGGCGAGGGTCTCCGTGTTTCGAGGGCGCAGGCGAGCAGGAATTCGAGCGCTTCCAGCCGCGCCAGGGCGCTGTCCATGTCCGGCCCCCAGACATAGGCGCCGTGGCCGCGGATCAGATAGCCCATCGCGCAGCCGGGCAACAGCGGCGCCAGCACGCCGGCCAGCCGGGTCATGTCCTGGTCATTGTCCACCAGCGGCAGATCGAGGCTGGTGTCGTGCGTGGCCTGTCCGGCGAACGCCTTGAGCAGTTCGTAGCCGGAAAAGCGCAGCACCGGCGCGGCGGTGGCCATCGACAGCACCGTGCCGGCCACCGAATGGCCGTGCAGCACCGCGCCGGCGGTGGGGAAGCTGGTGTAGATCTGGCAATGCAGCAGGGTTTCCGCCGAGGGCCGCCCGGGCGAGAGCGGCGCGCCGGTGTCATCCACCTGCATCACCGCCTCGGCGGTCAGGAAGCCTTTGTGGAAGCCGCTGGCGGTGATGGCGATGCGGTTCGGCGCGAGCCGGAGGCTGATGTTGCCGGCGGTGGCGGGCACCCAGCCGCGCGCGTCCATCCGCTGCCCGGCGCGGATGATGTCGGCCTTCGCCTGCGCGAGCCCGATCGCCAAGGCCGCCGGCCGCGCCAGCCCGTGGTCAGCCCTGGTGCTGTGGCTGCTTGGTCGTCGTGGTGCTCGCGGGCGGCGCGATGGTGCCGGCCGGCTTGTCGGCGCTGGCCTCCATCGACGCGTCGGGCTCGTCCTCCTGCATGTTCTTCTTGAAGGATTTGATGCCCTTGGCGAAATCACCCATCAGATTGCTGACCTTGCCGCTGCCGAACAGCATCAGCACGACCAGCAGCACCACCATCCAGTGCCAGATGCTCAACCCACCCATATCGCCTCCAGCCTTTCTGTCTGCCTGGCGGGAACCCCCGCCGGTCGAGCCGCACGATAGTCCCCCGCCTTGCGGGGCGCAAACCGCCTGGTCTCACTGGCCCAGGACCGTGCCTGCCGCAACAACGATGTCGTTGCGCCGGCGCATCGCGCGGCCCTAGGCTGGTGACAATGCATATGGGGGTGACGTGCCATGACCGCATCAGCCGAGCCGCGCCTGCTGCTGGCATCGTTATCGGGGCTGTATGATCGCGCCGTCCCGCTGTCCTGGCCGCTGGTGCGCATCGCCGCGGGCGGGATTCTGGCGGTGCATGGCTGGGCCAAGGTGATGGGCTTCGCCAATTTCGTGCCGGTGTTCGACAAGATGGGCTACCAGCCGGCGACGCTGATCGTGGCGTTGCTGCTGGTGGTGGAGTTCGTCGGCGGCATCGCCATCGCGCTTGGCCTGTTCACCCGCCTGTTCGCCGCCGCCGCGGCCATCGAGATGGCCGAGATCACCTTCGATGTCTATTGGTCGCACGGCTTCAACTGGACCAAGACCGGCTATGAATTCACCCTGATGTGGGGGCTGATCCTGCTCGCCATCGCACTGCGCGGCGGCGGCCCGTGGTCGCTCGACCGCGCCATCGGGCGGGAGCTTTAGGTGGTCTGAGGGGTGGTTGTGCTCGTGACGTTTTATAGCGATCATCAAGCATGGCGTATTTCCTTTTCATCGACGAAAGCGGTCAGGATCGTCGAGAGAGTCCATATGAGGTGCTCGCGGGCGTTGCGGTGCGAGATTCCTATCTTGGAAGACTCTCGGAGGAAGCACATAAATTAGAAATAAAGCATTTCGGCCGTCGCTACAGTCGCGGCAGGAATGAACTCAAGGGAACCAAGCTCCTCAAGAAAAAAGTCTTTCAGCATCTGGCTCTCAATGTCTGGGTCGATCCGGCGCGGGTGACGGAACTTGCCAAATCCGCGCTCGAAAATGGCCAGGCTGCGGGGATAATGGAGTTGAAGGCGCTGGCAACGGCGAAGCGAAACTTCGTATACGAGATTCTGGATTTATGCATTCGTTACGATTGTCGAGCATTTGCCAGCATCATCGAGATCGACGCGCCTGACACCACCACCGACGGCCTGCGCAAAGACTATGCGTATTTGTTTGAGCGATTTTTCTATTTCCTCAAAGATATGGGCGGCCAACATCAGGGGGCGATCGTCTTTGACGAACTTGAAAAATCAAAAAGCCATATTTTGGTCGACCAGATGGAAAGATATTTTCGCAACACCGCCACTGGAAAAGCCAGATCGCGGCTGATTATTCCGGAACCGCTGTTTGTTCACAGCGACTTGACGACTGGCGTCCAGTTCAGTGATCTCGTCGCTTATATCGTCTCATGGGGATGGCGCGCGGGCAAGATCAATAAGCCCGGTCGGCCCGAATTGCAGCAATACGGGGAGCAAGTCAAAACGATGCGATATCAGACGCAACGCCCGGAAAAGAACGGCCAAAGTTTCCTGATCTCCAGCTTCGCGCACATCAGGGACCTGCGCACCAATCTTGAGAGATTGGCAGAGAGAGCAATTGAGGAGGGGGAGGAATAAAAAGGCAATGCAGCGACTAGCCACCACAAAGCCTCCGCTACCGAAGGTAGTTTTCCCAGACTAAAAGTCAACCAATTTATGTGGCGAACCATCGCGCCCGGATGACGAGGCTGGCTGAAAAAATGACATCGGCCGCTACCAGCGCCCGATCCCCGCCGCGCGGGCGCGCCGGGTCACCACCGTCAGCCAGACCAGCTGCACCGGCAGCGGCAGCAGCAGCACCGCCGGCTTGGCCATCGCCGGGGTGGCGATGAAGACCAGGCACAGCATCCCGCCGAACGCCGCGAAGCCCCAATGCAGGGCGGCCACCGCGCGCGGGTCCATGCCGGCGCGCGCCGCCACCTGATACAGGTGCCCGCGATGCGCCTGGGTCACCCGCTCGCCCACCAGCGCGCGGCGCGCCAGGGTGAAGAGCACGTCGAAGATGATCCCCGACAGCAGCAGCGGCACCAGCACGAAGGACATCTCCACGCCCTGGAACCGTCCGGCCGCGATCGCCAGCACCGCCAGCACGAAGCCGCAGAACTGGCTGCCCACGTCGCCCATGAAAATCCGCGCCCGCGGATAGTTGAACGGCAGGAACCCGGCCGCGCCCGCGCCCAGGATCAGGGCGGCGAAATAGACGAACCAGCCGCCCTGCGCGGCGGCGATCACCGCGAGGAACGCGCAGCTCACCAGCACCACCCCGCCGACCAGCCCGTTCATCCCGTCGATGAAATTCACCGCGTTGGTGGCGAACACGATCCAGCCGATCGACAGCACCGCGCCGAGCACGCCGATCTGCACCACCCCCAGATAGGGCAGCCGCACATCGGCGACATACAGCCCGCTGCCCACCGCCACCACCGCCGCCAGCACCTGGGCGGCGAGCTTCACGGTGAACGGCCAGTCCAGAATGTCATCGAGCAGCGCCACCAGCGCGATCGCGCCCGCCGCCAGGATCACGCCGCGGAAATAGGGCTCGGCCAGCCGCCCGAACTCGGCGTAGCGATACAGCAGCGCCACCCCCACCATGAAGGCGAGCACGATGCCCACGCCGCCGCCCTTGGGAGTGGGCACCGCATGCGCCTTGCGCGCGTCCGGCCGGTCCAGCAGCCGCACGCTGATCATGGCGCGCACCGCCGCCGCCGACAGCAGGGCGAGCGCGCCGGCAAAGGCCAAATGATGGAGCAGGGCGAGCGTGGTCATGCGCCCGGCTTGTCATGGCGGCACGCGGTTAGGCAAGCCCCCGCCCGGTCCCGGCGCGCCGCGGCGCGGCTGGCACGCACCTCAGCCGAGGAAATCGACCGCCCCGCTGTCCAGGTCGTAGCGCCCATACACCACCCGCACCTTGCCATCATGCGCCAGATGCCGGATCATCGGGCTGTCGGTGGCGATCCTGTGGGCGGTCATGCGGGCGCTTTCGCGCACCGTGTTGTCGATGAAATCACCCGGCCTGCCGCGCATCGCCAGCGCCGCCGGCACGATCGCCTTCACCATCGGCCCGATCGATCCGTCGAACACCGCGTGCTGCGCCACCACTTCGCACGCCGCCGCCACCGCGCCGCATTTTGCATGGCCCAGCACCACCACCAGCGGCGCGCCAAGTTTCGCGGCGCCATATTCGATGCTGCCCATGGTCGCCACGTCGGCCGTGTTGCCGGCATTGCGCGCGACGAACAGTTCGCCCAGCCCCACCCCGCCGAAAATCAGCTCCGGGGCGACCCGGCTGTCCGAGCAGGCGAGAATGACAGCGTACGGGGACTGGCCCGAGGCGACATCGGCGCGCTGCCTGCGCAGATCGTCCACGCACATTTGCGGGCCGGCGACATAGCGCCTGTTGCCCTCCTTCAGCCGCGCCAGCGCCGCATCGG
>DAHWBL010000376.1 GCA_027323595.1 Acetobacteraceae bacterium
TCTGCGCCCGCGCCGCCGCGATGGTGTCGGCAAGCCGCGCGCCGGTGTTATAGCTGGGGATGAGCACGATGTGCCGGGGCGCCGTGTTGGTCATGAGGGCCGCGTTGTTCGCCGCGATCAGTGTCCGCGTCCGGCGAGCAGGCGCCGACAGCCGATGACGAGGCTGTTCGCGTAATAGAGCCCCTTGAACATGAGCAACCGGGAGCGGATCGGCGAAGGCCCGAACACGTCACCCGCGAGCAGCGACATCATGGCCTCGCGGATGCGGAAATGATTGCGCGGGGTCATGAACAAATCGCGCATCGCCGGCCGGTTGATCCGGTAGATATACCACGAGAAGCGGGCAAGCGCCGTGCGCATCGATCTCTCATAGGCCCGGCGTGCCCGGCGCGCGCGCCCCGGTGAGCCGTGCAGAACGGCGCTGACCGCGTCGGTGGCGAGAGCCGCACTTTGCATCGCGATATACACACCCGAGGAAAACACCGGATCGATGAAGGCGAATGCGTCGCCGACCATGAGAAATCTCTCGCCGCTGATCTGGCTTGCCTGGTAGGAATAGTTGCCGGTGGCAGCGGCCGGACCGGTGAGCTGTGCGTCGTGCAATCGTTCGGCCAATGCAGGGCACTTGGTGATCAGATGTTGAAAAAACGCGGTGATATCGCCGTCGCGGCCCTTGATGAATTCGGGCGCGCATACCGCGCCCACGCTGGTGGTGTCGTCAGCCAGGGGAATGAACCAGAACCAGCCATGTTCAAACCAGAAGATGCTGATGTTGCCGGACGCTTTTCCATCCAGCCGCACCGCGTTGGTGAAATGTCCATAGACCGCCGCGCTGGCGTGGCGGCGATTGCGCTGCTTCAGTCCAAGCTTGCCGGCGAGCAGCGTATCGCGACCCGAGGCATCGACAATGAAACGCGCGGCAAAGCGTCGTGCCGCCCCGGTGCGATCCGTGCCATGGGCGATCACCCCGCCGGCCGGGGGAAATTCGACCGTGCCGATTCGGCAGCCTTCCACGATCTCGGCGCCCTGCTCTGCGGCGTTGCGCAGCAGCATATGGTCGAACTCGCTGCGGCGAACCTGATAGGCATGCGTCAGACGCGAATCCCAGCACGTATCGAAATCGAGCGTCACCGCGCGACCGTGCCACGGCGAGACGAACTGCACGCCGAATTTCGTCATGCCGATCCGCGCAACCTGCTCGCCCACCCCAAGCCGGTCGAACAAAGCGAGGTTCATCGGCAGCAGCGATTCGCCAATGTGAAAGCGCGGGTGGATGTCTTTGTCCACCAGCAGGACCCGCTCACCCTGGCGCGCGAGCAACGCCGCGATGGTGGCACCCGCGGGGCCGCCGCCGACGACGAGCACATCGCTGGCCTGCGCGTCATCGGCGGCCGGCAATGAGGAAAAATTCGCGTCTGGGTCGGACAATTCGAGCATCATGTCATCTTATCACGCGCAGGATCGTTGCTGGCAATATGTCATGGCGCCCGGTGGATCAATGTTCGAACGGCGCCTTGCCGCGCTGGAGCGCGAAGCTGAACAGCCGATCACGGCCGAGAAGAAACGCGCGCGCATGGCGCGGGAACAGGCCGGCGATGGCCGGGTCGCCCAGATCGAGCCCACCGGCAAAGGCGCCAAACGCCGGCATCAAAATACGCCGCGCGTCCGCCACGAAGCACCGCCGCGTGAGGCTCGCGCCGCGGGCCTTGACCGTGGCCTTGGGATGCAGATGTCCGGCGATCTCGCCGCGCGCGTCAGCCGTGGGAAAATGTCGGAAACTAAGGCTGTCAAGGCACAGCTCGGACAGCGTGCGACCAGGAAGCGTGGCCGGCGGAGTAGGATCATGGTTGCCAACAAGCCATATCAGATCAGTGTCATGTGCGATATGCCCGATCCGTGCGAGGTCGCCGGCGGCAAGCCGAAGGCTGCCAGCCGCGTCGTGAAAACTGTCCCCCAGCGCGACGATGATGGCCGGGCGATGGCGGCGCACGACACGCGCCAGGCGG
>DAHWBL010000396.1 GCA_027323595.1 Acetobacteraceae bacterium
ACCACCACGATCGCGCTCGGTCGCGCCAGACTCGGCCCGAGCCGGCGCAGAAACTCCCGCGCCGGCGAATCAGTCAGCGGCAGCGTCGGCGCGCCGTGCGACAGAAACAATGCCTCCATCGCCATCACGCAACCCCCCGCACCCGCGCCGCGCCGAACCGCGACGGCACCATCGCCAACGCCCCATCACCCAGCAACGCCTGCACCAGCAGCGCGACGATCCAGAACGCCGGATATTCCCAGCCGCCGTTGGCATTGTTGAAAAAGAACCCGGCCGCGCCATGCACCGTCGCGATCGCCCCGATCAGCACCGGCGTCAGCGCCAACGCCGCAAGCCGAGTCCACACCCCCAGGATCAGCGCCACACCGCCCGCGACCTCGGCCGCCATGGTCACATAGGCCAGCGCCGGCGGCACACCCACGGAGGCGAAAAACTGCGCCGTGCCCGCCGGCGTGAACACGAAAATCTTCAGCGCCGCATGCGCCAGGAACAGCCCGCCAAGGCTCACCCGCAGCAGCAACGCGGCGTAGGGAGCGGATTTCTGATCGATCATGATAACCTCCAATGTCGAGAGCCCCGATATCGGCTATAACCACACCGAATATAATCCGCCCACCAGGAACGACACCTCACACCCACAGAGCGAGCCACCATGCTGGACCGACTGACCGGCCTCGACATCTTCACCAAGGTCGCCGCCGCCGGCAGCCTGTCGGCCGCCGCGCGCGCCATGGCGCTCTCGCCCACCATGGTCACCAAGCACATCGCCGCGCTCGAATCCCGCCTCGGCGTCACCCTGTTCCACCGCAGCACCCGCCGCCTGTCGCTCACCGAGGCCGGCCGCACCTATCTCGACTCCTGCACCCGCATCCTCGCCGAAATCGATGCCGCCGACAGCGCCGTCGCCGCCGAACGCGCCACCCCGCGCGGGCTGCTGCGTCTCAACGCCCCGGTCTCCTTCGGCGCCCGCCAGATCGCCCCCCTGCTCGACGAATTCTGCCGCCGCCACCCCCACGTCACCATCGAGCTCGGCCTCAATGACCGCCTGGTCGATCTCGCCGAGGAAGGCTGGCACCTCGCCATCCGCATCGGCAGCCTGGCCGATTCCTCGCTGATCGCCCGCCGCATCGCCCCCTGCCGCACCATCATCTGCGCGGCCCCCTCCTACCTCGCCGCCCACGGCACCCCGCGCCGCCTCACCGACCTGCCCGCGCATGAATGCCTGGGCTACACGCTCTCGCGCCTGACCGGGGTGAATCGCTGGAATTTCGGTGAGGACGGCGCCATCGGCGTGCCTGTCAGCGGCCATCTGCGCGCCAACAACGGCGACGCGCTGCGCGCCGCGGCCATCGCCGGCCTGGGGCTGATCTATCAGCCCACCTTCATCGTCGCCGACGACCTGCGCGCCGGCACATTATCGCCGGTGCCGCTCGACCAGCCCACCGTCACCTTCAGCGGCATCTACGCGGTCTATCTGCCCGCCCCGCACCCCGCGGCCAAGCTGCGCGCCTTCATCGACTTCCTGTTGGAACGATTTTCCCCAGTGCCACCCTGGGACCGATGAAATCAGCGCGCCACCGCCTCAACCGCCTCGCCATCCGCCTGCGTGACATCGAGCGCCTCCAGGCTTTGAAAGCGCGGCTCGATCCCCAGCGTCCACACCACCAGCGCCTGCGCCAGCAAAAACCCGACCATCAGCGCGATCACCCCCGCCACGCCATAGGCCGAATACAGCGGCACCACCATCAGCGGCGCGCTCGCCCCGGCGATGCGCCCGATCGTGTGACAGGTGCCAACCCCGCGCAGCCGCACGTCGGTCGGAAAAAGCTCAGGCACGAACATCGAATAGGCGGTGGTGCTGTTCACATACAGCACCGTCACCAAAATGAACCCCACCAGCGTGATCAGCAATCCGTTGCCGGCATAAGGATAAAAACACCCGACCAGCGCGGTCAGCAGCGCGCTGCCGACCAGCAATTTCTTGCGCCCGATCCGGTCCGACAGATACAGCGCGATGAACCCGCCCACCGGCCCGCCCAGCGTCATGATGGTCGAGAAACCCAGCGATTTCTGCACGCTGAATCCGGCCTTGACGAAAAACGTCGGCACGAACGTCAGAAAACCGAACACCACCACGTTCAGCACGATCACCGTCACCGAGCCGACAAACAGCCGTTGCAGGAACTGCCGGCTGTAGAACGACGTGGGCGCGCGCGCCGCCGCCGCCGCCGCGGGCGGGGGCAATGGCTGCGGACATTGCGCCTCGATCCGCCGCAGCACCGCCTCGGCCTCGTCAAACCGGCCCTTGTGCTCCAGCCAGCGCGGCGATTCGGGAATGTTCTTGCGCATATACCAGACCACGCCCGCACCCACCGCCGCGATCCAGAACATCGGCCGCCAGCCGAAACTGGGAATGATCAGCAGGCCCACCAACGCGCCGACGAACAGCGCGATCTGCATCGGCATGCCCAGAATCCCGAGCCACCTGCCGCGCACCGCCGGCGGCAGGAACTCGGTGAAACTCGCGTATCCAACAACGATCTCCGCCCCCAGCCCGATCCCCATCACGAACCGCGCGGCGATCAGGAATTCCATGTCCGGCGCCAGCGCGGCCGCCACCGAGGCACCACCGAAGATCAGCAGATTGACCTGATAGGTCACCCGCCGCCCCAGCCGATCGCCGATCCAGCCCGAACACAGCGCGCCGATGGTCATGCCGATGAACGTGGCGGATGCGAAACGACCATTCATCTGCAAATTGGAAAAGCCCGACTGCGCCAGCGCGCCAAGCACGTTGGCGGCAAGGAACAGGTCGAACCCGTCGAAAAACATCCCCGCGCCGATCAGCGTGGCAAGCCGGCGATGAAACCCCGAAGCCGGCAGCCGGTCGAGCCGCGCGCCCGCATTGACCAGCGACTTCACGCCCGCGCGATCACCCGTTGATTCCACACCAGCCTCCCGAAATTTTTTGCGCCCGCCGACACGCTTGACGAAACCTGCGCTTCGGCGAAGCCTATGGGCATCACCGGCACAACGTCAATGCAGGCCGGTCGCGGAGGGTCGCTCGATGAGCATCGATATAACCGACAAGGGCCACGGCATCCGCCTGTTCACCCTGTCCGGCCAGGGCGCGGACAACAAACTCACCACCGCGGACCTGCGCGCGCTCGCCGCGCAGTGTGACGCGCTGCGCGCCGACACCGCCGCGCGGGTGCTCGTTCTCGCCGGCCCCGGCGCGCATTTCTGCGGCGGGCGCATCGGTGCGGCGGGCCTCACCAGCCCCGCCGCCATCGCCGAGGACCTCGGCGCGATCCTCGCCGTCAACGCCGCGATGGCCGCCCTGTCGGTGCCGGTCATCGCCGCCATCGAGGGCCGCGCGCACGCCTTCGGCTTCGGCCTCGCCGCCCAATCCGATTACGCCATCGCCGGCGCGGACGCCGAACTCTGCCTGCCGGAAATGTCGCACGGGCTGCCGCCGCTGGTCGTGCTGTCCTATCTGTTCCGCTTCACCAACTACAAACGCGCTTTCGAACTCGCCAGCACCAGCAAGCCAATGTCGGCAACCGACGCGCTCGCCGCCGGCCTGCTCACCGAAGCCGTCGCCACCGGCACCGCCCTCACGCACGCGCTCGCCGTCGCCGCGAACATGGCCAGCGCGGACCAGACCGCGATGACCATGCTGCGCCGCTTCGCCCGACAGGCCGCGGCCGTGCACGACCCGTTCCTCGGCGAACTCGCGGTCGGACAGATGAGCGGCCTGCTCGCCGACCGCGCGGGCAGGCATTGATCCGGGTGACGTCATGCGGGTTCTGATCACCGGCGGTGCGGGGTTCCTGGGCAGCCACCTGCTCGCCGCCCTCGCCGCCGCCGGCCACCAACCGATCAGCCTCGATGTCGCCCCCCCCGACGCGCAGGCCGCCGCCATCATCGCGACCGCCCACAAGGCGCGCCACCATATCGGCCAGATCACTGACCAGGCCCGCATCTTCGACATCTGCCGCGCCGAGCGCATCGACGCCATCGTGCACGCCGCGGGCCTCGTCGGCCTCGCCCGCTCGCTCGAACAGCCGGCCGCCACCTACCAGACCAACCTCATGGGCATGGTCAATGTCTGCGAGGCCGCCAGGCAACTCGGCGTCGCGCGGCTGATCGTGATGTCCTCCAACGCCGCCTATCACGGCAACGAGGGCGGCGATCTTGTTGAAACAGACCCGGTCTTTTCGGTGCGCGACGGCAACCCCGCCGGCCATTACGGCACCTCCAAAATGGCCGCCGAGGCGATCGGCCTCGCCTATGCGCGCTTCCACGCGCTCGACGTGCTGTGCCTGCGCATCACCGCCATCTACGGCTTTGGCATGCGCGAGGCGATGTATATCAAGCCGATGGTGGAAGACGCGGTGCGCGGCCGTCCCACGCGCTTTGCCACCGGCGGGCCGATGAAGCGCGACTACACCCATGTGTCGGACTGCATCGATGCCATCCTGCGCGCGCTCACCCGTGACACCACCCCGCCCGACCAGCGCGTGCTCAACAT
>DAHWBL010000434.1 GCA_027323595.1 Acetobacteraceae bacterium
TTCGCCGCGCGCAAGATCGATCCGGAGGGCTATGTGCTCTACACCTACGCCGCCGTGCAGGTCTGGGCGGGCGCGGCGGCGCGCGCCGGCAGCACCGACCCGCAAGCGGTGGCGCGCGCGATCAAGGCGAATTCTGCCGGCTGGGACACGGTTCTTGGCAAGGTCGCCTTCAACGCCAAGGGTGATGTCACCGACAGTCTTTATGTGTTCTATGTCTGGAAGGACGGCAGCTACGGCGAGCTGTGATGCGGTGTGGGCAGCGGCACGCCATCATCGGCGAGCAGCCGCTCGGCTTCGTCGGGTGACACCTGCTCGACCTCGCGCAATTTGCGCCCCACCGCGCGGGTGCGCATGCGCGCCTGTTCAATGACGCCGCCGAACTGGCTCGCCTGTTTGCCAAGTCGTTCGAGCAGATCATCCATCCGCTGCATTTCGGTGCGCGTTGCACCAAGCAGCCGGCGGACCTCACCGGCCTTGTGCTCCAGCGCCATGGTGACAAACCCAAGCTGGATCGTGCGCAGCAATGCCGGCGCAAGCGCCGGGCCCAGCACCAGCACCCGATGCACCCGCCCGATCTCGTCCACCAGGCCCGGGATGCGCGCGACCTCGGCGTAAAGCCCGTCGGTGGGCAGATAAAGCACGGCGAATTCGACGGTATCGGGCGGGCAGATATATTTCTCCGCGATTTTGCGTGCTTCCAGTCGCAGCCTGACTTCGAGCCCACGTCGTGCCGCGCGCTCTCCGTCCGCGTCACAGGCCTCGGCGGCATTGAGCAGGCGCTCGTAATCCTCCAGCGGAAATTTCGCATCGAGCGCGAGCCACGGGCGATGGGCACCGCGCACCGGCATCGCGATGGCGAATTCCACCATCTCGTCGCTGTCGGCGCGCAATTTCACATTCATGCCATAGCTGCCAGGCGGCAGCACGTCGTCGAGCAGCGCGCGCAATTGGGTTTCGCCCCACCCACCACGCGTTTTCACATTGCTGAATATCCGCCGCAGATCACCGATCTGCGCGGTGACCGCCTGCACGTCGCCGATCGCCTGCTGTACCGCGGCGAATTGTTCGACCACACGCTGAAAGCTGCCCTCCATCTGCTGCTGCACCGCCTCGGTCAGGCGTTCATCCACGGCGCGGCGGATCGTGTCGAGCGCGGCGGTGTTGGCTGCCGCCATCTCAAGCAGTTTCGATTCCAGCATCAGTTGCGTCGCCGCCTGCGACTCCACCACACGCGCCCGCATGTCGGCGAGCAGGCCGGACAGCGCGCGTTCGGATTCCGCCATTTCCTGGCGCAGGCCGCGGGTCTCGGCGCGCGCACCAGCCGATGCCTGGTCGAACAACAGGCGCAGGCTCTGCCAGCCCGATGGCCGCGCCAGAATCGCCGCGAGCGCCGCTCCCGCCAGGACACAGGCGAGTGCGGCGCCCGCGGCGGCGATTTGCAGCAGCAAAGCAGGTTCCATCCCCCGATCTTGCCGAGTCGCGGCGAGTCGTGCCAACCGGCTCTGGCCTCGCGGCGCATTCTGGTGTCTATCTGGATCGCCAGTTGGAGGAGCGCATGGTGCAACGTCTGTATTTCGAGGATCTCGCCGAGGGACAGGTTTTCGAGGCCGGGCCGTTCGAGTTGTCCGAAGCCCGGATCATCGAGTTCGCCAACGAGTTCGATCCGCAGGCGCAGCACACCGACGCAGAGAAGGCGCGCCACACTCCCTTCGAGGGCCTGGCCGCGAGCGGCTGGCACACCGCGGCGGCAACGATGCGGCTGATGCACGAGGCGGTGATCAGCCGCTTCAGCGGCAGCATGGGGCTCGGCGTGGACGGGCTGAAATGGGCGCGCCCGGTGCGCCCGGGCGACCGGCTGCACGCGCGCATCACCGTGGGCCCCACGCGCCTGTCGGGGTCGCGTCCCGGCTTTGGCATCGTGCCTTTGCACATCAAGACACTCAACCAGGACGGCAAGCCGGTGATGCAGATGACGGCATCGAGCCTGGTGCGCTGCCGGGACTGATCAGGCCGGCGGCGGCAGCAGTTCCTTGGCGAGCATGCCGTGCACGCCCTTCTCGCCGTTGACTGACTGGGTGATGCGAAAATCCACCGCGAGCGAGCACAGCTTGTAGGCCTGTGCGCGGCTGAGGTTGCTGCGCGCGCAGATGAACCCGATCATCTCGCGCAGTGCCTTGCGCAGCGCCTCATCGAGGTCCGCATCGGTGCCCATGCTGATCCAGTGCGTGGGCGTCTGGGCGCGCGGCGCGGTGAGCAGCGGCTGGCCGGCGGCGCGATGCAGGACGAAGGTGAAGCGCCCGGTGAGGCAGGTCTCCAGTGCGTTGACGCAGACCTCGCCATCGCCTTGGCAACCATGCCCGTCCCCACAGGAGAAATTCGCACCTTCGGTCCACACCGGCAGATACAGCGTGCTGCCGGCGACGAGCTCCTTGTTGTCCAGATTGCCGCCATGCAGGCGCGGCTGCACCGTCGAGATCGCGCCCTGCCAGGGCGGTGGCGCGACGCCCATGACGCCGAAAAACGGGTTCAGCGCAAGCTCCATCCCCCACGGCAGATGCGCGCGCCGCGCCTTCTGGTCGATCGGGATCAGCTCGATGTCGTCGATCGGAAAATCGTCCGGAATGGTGCCCGACAGCGGGCGGATCGCGCAATATCCCCAGTTGGCGGCAAGATCGATGGCATCGATGCGGATTTCGAGCATGTCGCCCGGCACGGCCCCGGCGATGGCCACCGGCCCGGTGAGGATATGCGGGCCAAGCCGCGGCGGGTTGGCCGCATGCACCGCGTGCAGCGCGGGGGGAACCAGCATGTCGCTGCCCGGCGGCGGCAGATCGATCGCCTTGCCCGACACCGTCTCGATCACCACGCTGTCACCGGACGCGATGGTGAGCACCGGTGCGATCGCCGCGTCGAACATGCCCCAGCGGATGGTGGACGGGGTGGCCGCAAGATGGTGCGTCGCCATCAGCGATTATGCCCAACGCTTGACATATACTGCAAGGTTTCGTCGAGACTCACGACATCCGCATATTTCGCATCAAGATCGAACAGGCTTTGCGCGTGCGCGCTCGCCGAGCGGTCACCCACCGCCTCGCGCACCACCATGGGGCGAAAGCCGGTCTGCACCGCATCGACCGCGGTGGCGCGCACGCAGCCGCTGGTGGTGCAGCCGGTGAGCAGCACGGTATCGGCGCCATGCGCGAGCAGCCGCGAGGTGAGGTCCGTGCCGAAAAAACATGATGCGTATTTCTTCACCAGCAGCGTGTCGGATTTTTCCGCATGCAGACGCGGATCGAGCTCCCAGCCGCCCTCGTCGGCAACCAACGTGGTGATGCCTGCCATCTTGGTGAGCCATATGCCAGCATCCTTCACCCCGGCATCGTCATAGCGAACGGTGGAAAAAATCACCGGCAGCCCGCGCGCGTGCGCAACGTCGAGCATCTTGTTGGTCGCCTCGATCTGTGCCTCCAGCGGGGCGCCGAGCGGGCGGGTGGGATCGGTGAATGCCTTGACGATATCGATGACGATCACCGCCGGCCGCGCGCCGAAGCCGATCCGCCGGCCAAAACCGCGCGCGGCGAAAAATGCTGCCTCGTCGGCGGCCCCATCCTGCATGCTCATGCTGCCCTCCGTTGTTCATCCCGATGCAGTGTGCGCCAACGACATGGCCGAGGTGAAGAGTGGAATTGCAATTTCGCGCCCGCCGCGCGAGGCTCACGCGTCATCAACACGGAACGATGCCATGGTTGATCAATTCGAGGATCATTGCTGGCAGGACATCGTGCCCGCGGATGTGCTGGATATTTATCGACATTACCGCAGACAGACCACCATCGGCGCGGCCCCCGCGCTGCTCGCGATCGATCTGTATGATCTGGTCTATGAAGGCGGCGCGCGGCCGGTGGCCGAACTCGCCGCGCGGCATCCCTCCGCCTGCGGCATCGCCGCGCATCGCGCGATCGCCCCGACCGAGCGCCTGTTCGCCGCGGCGCGCGCCGCCGGCCTGCCGATTTTCTACACCACCATGGACACCCGCCCAACATCGCGACCCGGCGGGCTCAGCGCGACCCGGCGCAATGCGCTGCGCATCGACCCCGATGCCTACCGGATACGCGCCGAGTTCGCCCCGCACGACAACGACGTGGTGATCACCAAGCAGCGCGCGAGCGCCTTCTTCGGCACGCCACTTGCTACCCACCTGGTGCAACTTGGTGTGCGCAGCGTGATCATATGTGGTGAAAGTACATCGGGCTGCGTGCGGGCATCGGCGGTGGATGCCTATTCGCTCGGGTTTCATGTCAGCATCATCGAGGAATGCGTGTTCGATCGCAGCGAACTGTCGCACAAGGTGAATCTGTTCGACCTGCACCACAAATATGCCGACGTGCTGCATCTGGAGCACGCGCTGGGCGAGATCGCCGGCTCCGGTGAGCGATGTCGCCGGTCCATCCCCGGTTGATCGGCGGCGCATCGCACGCATGCCGGGCGTGTGGTTTCACACCGGGCGAACATCACGACCGTCCATTCCGCGCGACAGGAGCCGACATGAAAAAGCTTCTTCTTGTCTGTCTATGGCTGCTGCTTGGCCAGGGCGCGGCAACCGCGCTTGAGGTCGGCATCGTCGGTGGACCGAATCCGCAGCTTTGGCCTGTGTTCATCGGCAACAAATACAACATGTTCGGCGCCGCCGGGCAGCTTGATCTGCTCACCGCGCCGTCGTCGGCGGGAGTGGTGCAGCAGGTCGCCGCGGGATCCTTGCCGATGTCGGTCAGTTCCGGCCTGCCGGACCCGATCCGCGCCGCCGCGATGGGAGCGGACGTGGCGCTGGTGCGCATCGACGGCACGGTGTCGCCGTATGCACTGCTGGCCAGGCCGACCATCCACGGCCTTGCGGATCTGCGCGGCAAGATCATCTCGATCGGCGGCGCGAAGGACATCACGCGGGTCTATCTGCAACGCATGCTGGCACCATCAGGAATAATTCCGGGGGAGTATGACCTGGTGTTCGCCGGCGCCACCTCCGCGCGGTTCGCCGCCCTCACCGCGGGCGCGGTGGATGCGGCGATCCTGTTTCCGCCGTTCAACTTTCGCGCCGTAAGCGCGGGCTATCGCGAGCTTGGGCTGGTGGTGGATTTCGCGCCGGAACTGCCGTTCTCCGGCCTCACGGCAAACCGCGCCTGGGCACGCGCGAACCCCGCCCTGCTGCAGGCGGTGCTGGATGGCTATGGCCACGCCGTGGCGTGGATGCACGACCCCGCGCATCGCGACGAGGCGATCGACATGATGGTCACCGCGACCCACAGCAGCGTGCAGGACATCACCCAGACCTTCGATTTTCTCGGCCGGATCGGATTTTATGCCGAACAGGGCGCGATCCCGCGCCACAAGGTCGCGGCGATGATCGATGCGCTGGTGGCGCAGGGCGATATCCCCGCCGGCACCACGGTGGAGCAGGTGGTGCTGCCCGGCGTGTCCGTCGCGCCGTGACGCGGGGCAAAAATGTACGAACAAATCTGTCGTATGGGGCTGGCGCGGGTGGCCCCGGACACGCCATGATGGCCCCATGAGCGACGAGGTCAGCGCCGGGGTGACACCCCCATCGCACGCGGAACCATCGGGCGGATGGATGCATCCGCGCCGCCATGCCGGGTTGATTTCGGTGCTGGCGGGACTGACGCTGTGGGAACTCGCGAGCCGGGTGCTGATCGATAATACGCTGTTCCTTGCAGCACCTTCGCAGATCGCACGCGCCATCATCGGGCTCGCGCGCAGCGGCGAGCTGTGGCGACATGTGTGGGTGAGCGGGCGTGAATTCGCGATCGGCTATGTGGTGGCCAGCGTTCTTGGCATTTTGCTCGGTCTGGCACTTGCCGGCAACGAGGTCCGGCGCGCGGCACTCCAGCCCTGGGTGTCGGGGTTCTACGCGACACCGACCATCGCGCTCGCGCCGCTGTTCATCCTGTGGACCGGCATCGGCATCTGGTCGAAAATCCTGGTGGTGGTGAGCCTCGTGATTTTTCCGGTGGCGATCAACACCGAGGCCGGGCTGCGCACCACCAGCGCGCGGCTGGTCGAGATGCTGCGCAGCTTCGGCGCGACGCGGCGGCAGATTTTCCTGAAATTGTCGCTGCCTTCGGCGATTCCCTTCATTCTCGCAGGGCTCAAGCTTGGCATCGGGCGCGGGCTGATCGGGGTGGTGGTGGGCGAATTGTTCGGTGCGCGCGCCGGGCTCGGCCAGCTCATCACCCAATCCGCCGAGGCGTTCGACATGCCGGATCTGTTCGCCGGCGTGGTGGTTCTGGCGGCAGCCGGCATCGGGCTCACGGCCTGTTTTTCATGGATCGAACGGCGCGCGGTGCCATGGACACAGGATTGATGCCAAAGCTGCAAACCGTCGGCCTGGGCAAGAGATTTGGCGATCTCGACGTGCTGCGCGGCATCGACGTCACGGTGCCCGATGGCGCGTTCGTGGCCATCGTCGGTCCCAGCGGCTGCGGCAAGACCAGTTTCCTGCGCATCGTCGCGGGGCTGGAGCCGCAGAGCGCGGGCCAGGTGCTGATCGATGGCGTGAAGGTCGTCGGGCCGGGCGCGGATCGCGGCTTTGTTTTCCAAAATGACAATCTGCTGCCGTGGCGCACGGTGCTGGCCAATGCGATGATCGGCCCGGAGATCGGCGGGCGGGCGGACGCGGCGGCGCGCGCACGCACCGCGGCGCTGCTGCGCCTGGTCGGGCTCGCGGGGTTCGAGAATTATTATCCCCGCCAACTGTCCGGCGGCATGCGCCAGCGCGTCAATCTCGCCCGTGCATTGGCGATCGATCCGCGTATATTGCTGATGGATGAACCATTTTCCGCGCTCGACGCGCAGACGCGCGAGATCATGCAGACCGAGCTGTTGCGCATCTGGGAGCAGGGGCGCAAGACCGCCTTGTTCGTCACCCACCAGATCGACGAGGCGGTCTATCTCGCCGACCAGGTGCTCGTGTTCGCCCGCCGGCCGGGGCGGATACGTGAGATCGTGCCGATCAACCTGCCGCGGCCGCGGCCTTTGTCGATCAAGCGCACGCCGCAGTTCGTCGCACTGGTCGATCACATCTGGGGCGCGATCGAGGAGGATGTGCGCGCTTCGGTTTTCAATGCAGAAACATGAGAGGAACAAAAATGACCGACAGTCTTGGCTTTCGCAAGAAATTCGGGGTGATCGCGCCCTCCACCAACACCTCGGTGCAGCCCGAGTTCGGCTGGATGGCGCCGCATGGCGTCACGAATCATTTCGCCCGCATCACCATCCCCGATGATCCCGTCCACAGCGACGAGGATTTCGACCAGCTGATGAAGAACATCCGTCACACCATGATGGAAACCATCGATTCCGTGATGACCTGCGGCCCCGACGCGCTGGTGATGGGGATGTCATCCGAAACCTTCTGGGACGGGCTCGAAGGCTCGATCGTCCTGCGCCGGCGGGTGGAGGAGCGCGCCCGCGGCATTCCGGTGACGATGGGCTCGGACGCCTGCCAGGCGGCGCTGAAGCTGTATGGCAACATCAAGCGGATCGGCGTCATCACCCCCTACATGCCGATCGGCGACAACATGGTGCGGCGGTTTTTCACCGATTGCGGCTTTGAGATCGTCAATCTGGTCGGGCTGAAATGCACATCGCCGGTGCTGATCGCGCACGAATCAGAAAAGCGCCTGCGCGATGCGATCAACGAGGTGAACGACCCCTCGGTCGAGGCGATCGTGCAGGTGGGCACCAACCTCGCCATGGCGCGTCTGGCCGGTATCGCCGAGTTCTGGCTCGACAAGCCGGTGCTGGCGATCAACACCTGCACCTACTGGCACGCGCTGCGCAGCAACGGGATCAACGACAAGGTCCATGGGTTCGGATCGTTGCTGTCCGAGCACTGAAACTTTCGCTCCGGCGCCGCGCCGGTCGGGCGCGGCGCCGGGCGAAGATCAACTGCCGTAGCGCAGTCCGGCCATGCTGAACAGGCTCACCGCCGAGATCAGCGGCGCGCCGACCAGCACCAGCAGACCGGAATCGAAACTGCCGGTTTCAGCGATGATCGCGCCGATCAGCACCGGGGCGAGCGCGCCGACCAGATTGCCAACTCCGTTGAACACGCCAACACCCGCGGCCACCGCGGAGGGCGGCAGCACGCGCAGGGTCAGCGCGAAATAGGTCGGAATGGCCACCCCCCAGCCGCAGGCGCTGATCGTCATGGCGATCAACGCGCCGGTGGTGCTGGGCATCTGGGTGCCGACAAACATCATCAGCGCCGCGACCAGCATGCCCGTGCCGGCGATCACCGCATGGCGGCCGATCCTGTCGGAGGCGAGCGCACCGCCCACCTCGCCGCAGAACATCGCGATGAACGGCAGCGACGACAGCGCGCCGGCGCTTTTGAGGTCGATGCCTCGGGATTTGACCAGATAGGTCGGCAGCCAACTGTTCAGGCCCCACAGATAGATCAGCGCGCCGACATTGAACAACACCAGCACCCAGAATTTCCAGTCGCGCAGGAACGTCGCGACGGTCGCGCGGTAGGCCGCGCGGTCCGGCTTGGCGGCGCGATGCGCAACCGCGCCGGCCGGCCATTCGCGCACCACCAGCAGCACCAGCGGCAGCACGATCAGCAGGTTGAACGCGCCGAGCACGAAGAAACTCTGCCGCCAGCCATAGGAGGTCACCAAAAACCCGACCAGCGGAAAGCCGATGGCCGAGCCGAGCGGGCTGCCGACCAGCCAGATCGAGCTGGCGCGCGACTGTTCGCGGCGCGGGAACCACCGTCGCACCAGCGCCGAGGCAAACGAGAATTGCGGTCCCTCGGCAACCCCCAGAACCGCGCGCCCCACCAGCATCATCGGATAGGAGCCGACCATGCCCATGCCGGCCATGGCCAGCCCCCAGATGGTCGTGCTGAGCGCCAGCGAACGCTTATGGCCAAGCAGATCGCCGACGAAACTCAAAAAGATCGCAGACAGGGCATAGGCGAACAGGAAAACGCTCATCAGCAGGCCGAGCCTGGCCGGGTTGAAGCCGGTGCCCATCGCGTCCTGGAACGGCACCCACGTGAACAGCACTGCGACCGAGATGCGATCGAAAAAGCCGAACACCACGGCGCACATGAGCACCGCGACCACCCACCAGCGGCGCGGCGATACGATTTCGGTGTCCGCGGCGTCGGCGGTCGAACGGTCGGTAACCTGGTCCATCATGCTGCCCCGTTGGGAGTGTCGGCGTTGATCCAAGCAGATTTCATGCCGGCTTCAAGCTATTTCGGCGGCGGCCTTCAGACCCTCCAGCATCGAGGTGCGATACAAAAAGGCGAACAGTTGGTCACGGTCGGCCACGGTCTGTCGCATCTGCTGCTGACGCTGGCGACGAACTTCGGGATCGCGCTCCTCCATCACCTGCTTGTTCTGGATCGTCATGGATTGCAGATACTGGTGCGCGATGTGGCGGCGCTGGCGGTCATAGCGGTCGAGCAACGTGTCCGGCGCACCATGCAGCATCACCTGGCCGAGCAGATCGGCGAAGCTCACCGCGTCATGAATGCCGAAATTCATCCCCATGCTACCGAGCGGATTGTTGACATGCGCCGCATCGCCCGAGACGAACACGCGGCCCTGCCGATAGCGCGTGGCGACCCGCTGGTGCACCTGATAAAGATTGGTGTGGATCACCTCGAACGGGGCCTGCTCCGGCATGAACCCGGCGAGCCGCGCGGCGGCGTTTTCGTGCGACAGCAGCGCCTCCTCGGCGGCTTCCACCGCAACCGGAAACACCACGCGCCAGCGCCCCGGCGGCCCCTTGGCCGGCACCTTGAACAGCGCGCTCCATTCCTGCGGGTCCGACACGTAGTTCGAAAAAGCGTAGCCCTGCGGCTCGAAATCGTGCGGCGTGGTGATCACCAGGAAGCGTTCCTCGTAGGTGAATCCCTCGAACCCGATGTCGCAGCTCTTGCGCACCACGCTGCGCCCGCCATCCGCGCCGAGCAGCCAGGCGCCGGTCACGCGCTCGCCATCGGCGAGCACCGCCGTGGCGCCGCGCGCGTCCTGCGTGACATCGACAACCTCCGCGCCCCAGCGCAGCGCGGCGTTGGGAAATTGCGCCAGTTTATCGATCAGGATCGCACAGAGCTTGTGCTGCTCACATTGCAGCCGATACGGATAGCGCGTGACCCCGGCGAGCACGCCCAGGTCATATTCGACGATCAGCCCCTCGCGACGGTCGCGAAACTGCCAGGTGCGGGCAACGATGCCGCGCTGGTGCAGCGCCTCGGTGACGCCGCTCGCCTCGAACATCTCCATCGTCGGCGGGTGGAAGGTGGCGGCGCGCGGGTCCTCGTAAATCTCGGTGCCGCGCTCCAGCACCAGCACCTCGATGCCCTGGCGCGCGAGGAACAATGCCGCGGTCAACCCGCTCGGCCCCGCGCCGCAAATCACCACCCTGTCGCTCGCAGCCATGCCGACCCCCGGATTTGTCCAGACAACTTATCGTCACGTCTGGCTTCGTGCCGGTGCCGGGGGGCCGCGTCAAGCCGGGAATCTGGCGCCCGCCGGCACGGCTTCGTGAACCATGCCGCCAAGCGGTGGAGCAAGCCGGCGCTTGTGGCGCAGGAAGGGGGCCTCGATGACGTGATAGGACAGCATGGCGATCGGCAGCGAGCCGATGGCGGCCGCGGCCTTGCCCGCAGGGCCGCCATATTGCGCGCCGATCTGGATCAGCGGGAAATGCCACAAATACCAGCCATAGGAGATCCGCCCGACATACACCGCGAGCGGGTGCGACAGCAGGCGCGCGAACCAGCCCTGATGCAGCGCCGCCAGCACGATCCAGCCGGCGGCCAGCCCCGACAGGCTGAGCCCGAACGCCTGGGTGGTCACCGAATAGAGCGGCATGGTGAGCCCCATGCCCGCCAGCACCCCGATCGGCAGCAGCACGCTTCGCCCGGCCTGGCGCACCAGCGCCGCCCGCCCCGGCAACAGCGCCAGCACCGCGCCGAGCACCAAACCGTCGGCATGGGTGTCAAAGCCGTTGTAGGTGCGCTCGAAACTCGCCCCGGCGAACACCAGATGCTGCCGCCACAGCGTGATCGCCACCAGCCCGACCACCAGCCACGGCAGCGCGCGCCGACGCAGCAGCACCAGCAGCAGCGGCCACAGCAGATAGAACTGCTCCTCCATCGCCAACGACCAGCTATGGCCCAGATAGCCCTGCGGCGCCCAGTCGAACGCGCGGTTCCAGTTCATCATGTAGCTGGCGGCCAGACCGATGGAGCCAAGAATCGCGCGCTGGTGGGCCGGCTCGGCAAGCGCGCGCAGCAGCTCGAACGCCAGCAGCGCGGTGAAGGCCGGTAGCAGCCGCAGGGCGCGGCGCAGGTAGAAACGCCCAATATCGATTCTGCCGGCCAATGCCTGCTCGGCGCACAGATTGCGGGTGATCAAAAAGCCGCTGAGGACGAAAAACAAATCCACCCCCATCCATCCGCCAGGCAGTTGGGAGGTGGCGGTGTGATAGGCGACCACCATCAGGATGGCGCAGGCCCGCAAACCGTCGAGTGACATTTGTCGATGCATGGTGAATACTACCTCCGGTTGCATTAACCTTTCCGCAACCTTTGGTTGTCAAACGCTATTGTATTTCTATCTCAGGTTTAATGTATTCCCCACCCGCCGCGCTTTGGTTGCCCGCACACCCCCGCGGCGTTACCTTCCTGCCTGAATTTCAGCCAAGGCACGCCAAGATGACCCCGTTCCTGCAAACCCCGCGCATTATTTTCGACCACGGCGCCATCCGCGCCCTGCCCGCGGAACTGGCCCAGCTCGGCAGCACCCGCCCGCTGCTGATCACCGACCACGGGCTGGTCCGCGCCGGCCTGCTCGACCGGCTGCGCGCCGCCCTGCCCGCCGCCATGCAGGCCCCCCTGTTCGACCAGGTGCCCGAAAACCCCACCGCCGCCGCGGTGGACGCCGCCTTCGCGCTGTATCGCACCGAAAACTGCGACGCGGTGGTGGCGCTGGGCGGCGGCTCGGTGCTGGATTCGGGCAAGGCCGTCGCCGTGCTCGCCGGCCACGCGGACCAGACCGGCTGGGGCCGATGCGCCGACTACATGGGCCACCCCGACCGCATCACCCACCGCGTCGCCCCGCTGATCGCCATCCCGACCACCGCGGGCACCGGCAGCGAAGCCTCGCACGGCTCGGGCATCCACCCCAGCGACACCACCCGCGCGATCGGCCTCGGCTCGGCCTGGATCATCCCGCGCGTCGCCATCTGCGACCCCGACTTCACCCAGTCCCTGCCCCGCCACCTGATCGCCCAGACCGGGCTGGACGCGCTCTCACACTGCATCGAAGGGTTCCTGGCCACCCAGCGCAACCCGCTGCTCGACGCGGTGGCGCTGGATGGCGCACGCCGGGTTCAGGACTGGGTGGAACGCGCCACCGAAGCCCCCGACGACGCCGAGGCCCGCTGGCAGATGATGCTGGCGGCCCTGGCCGGCGGCATGGCCATCCCCAAAGGCCTCGGCCCCATCCACGCCATCGCCGGCACGCTCGGCGACCAGGGCCTGCATCACGGCCTGCTGGTCAGCCTGGCCATGCCCCCGGTCCTGCGCCTGCACACCCACCACGCCCCCGAACGCATGGGCGCGCTGGCACAAACAATGGGCGTGTCATCAGGCATGGAAGTCGCCGACGAAATCGCCGCGCTCAACCACCGCCTCGGCCTGCCCGCCACCCTGCGCGCCGCCGGCTACCGCCCCGGCGACCTGGAAGAAATGGCCGCCTCGGTCGCGGAATCGCGGTTCAACGAACACGCGCCGTATCTGCCCAGCGTGGCCGAGGCCATGGGGATTTTGCGGGAGGTGATCGGGTAG
>DAHWBL010000451.1 GCA_027323595.1 Acetobacteraceae bacterium
CGGGGCGGGTCAGTGGCCGAGTGCCTGGACGATTTCCTCGGTCATCTTTTTCGCGTCGCCGAACAGCATCATGGTGTTGGGGCGGAAGAACAGCTCGTTGTCCACCCCGGCATAGCCCGAGGCCATCGAGCGCTTCACGAACAGCACCGTCTGCGCCTTGTCCACCTCCAGGATCGGCATGCCGTAGATCGCCGAGGAGGGGTCGGTCTTGGCCGCCGGGTTGGTGACGTCGTTGGCGCCGATGACATAGACCACGTCGGCGGTGGAGAACTCGGAGTTGATCTGCTCCAGCTCGAA
Organism: Acetobacteraceae bacterium; assembly: GCA_027323595.1. Classification (GTDB taxonomy): domain Bacteria; phylum Pseudomonadota; class Alphaproteobacteria; order Acetobacterales; family Acetobacteraceae; genus CAIVDX01. The sequence goes on from DAHWBL010000451.1 coordinate 298, forward strand.
CACCTCGTCGTATGGCACGTTGGCCTCGGCGAGCAGCACGTTCATGTGGCCTGGCATGCGCCCGGCGACCGGGTGGATGGCGTATTTCACCTCCACCCCCTCGGCCTTGAGCGTGTCGGCCATCTCGCGCAGCGCGTGCTGGGCTTGCGCCACCGCCATGCCGTAGCCGGGCACGATGATCACCTTCGACGCGTTCTTCATGATGAAGGCGGCGTCCTCGGCCGCGCCGGCGCGCACGCTGCGGTCGCCGGCGGCCGCGGCCGGGCCGGCGCCGCCGGAGGTGTCGGTGCCGAAGCCGCCCAGCAGCACGTTGAAGATCGAGCGGTTCATGCCCTTGCACATGATGTAGGACAGGATCGCGCCCGAGGCGCCGACCAGCGCGCCGGTGACGATGAGTGCGAGGTTCTGGATGGTGAAGCCGATGCCGCAGGCGGCCCAGCCGGAATAGGAATTCAGCATCGACACCACGACCGGCATGTCCGCCCCGCCGATCGGGATGATCAGCAGGAAGCCGAGCGCGAAGGCGAGCAGCGCGATGATCCAGAACAGCGCCTGCGCGCCCGAGGCCACGAAGCCGATGACCAGCAGCACCAGCAGCACGCCGAGTGCCGCGTTGAGCGGATGCTGGTATTTGAAGGTGATCGGCGCGCCCTTCATCAGCGCCTGCAGCTTGGCGAAGGCGATCAGCGAGCCGGAGAAGGTGATCGCGCCGATCGCCAGGCCCAGCGACATCTCGACCAGCGACTGGGCGTGCACATGCCCCGCGGTGCCGATGCCGAACGCCTCGGGCGCGTTGAGCGCGGCGGCGGCGACGAACACCGCGGCGAGGCCGACCAGCGAGTGGAAGGCGGCGACCAGCTGCGGCAGCGCGGTCATCTGGATGCGGCGGGCGACGAAGATGCCGATCGAGCCGCCGATCAGGATGGCCAGCAGGATCAGCCCGTAGCCGGCGGCCGACATGTTGGCGTGCGCCAGCGTGGCGGCGACCGCGATGCCCATGCCGATCATGCCCATGCGGTTGCCCTGGCGGGCGGTGACCGGGCTGGACAGGCCGCGCAGGGCCAGGATGAAGAGGATCGCCGCGGCGAGATAGGCGAGAGCCGTGAGGTTCGCGTTCATGATGGGCGGCCTATTTCTTCGGTCCGCGGGCGCGGAACATCGAGAGCATGCGTTGGGTGACGGTGAAGCCGCCGAAGATGTTGACGCTGGCGAGCAGCACGGCGAGGAAGCCGAACGCCATCGCCCAGCCGCTGGTGGCCAGACCGGTGGCCAGCATGGCGCCCACCACGATCACCGAGGAGATCGCGTTGGTGACGCCCATCAGCGGGCTGTGCAGGGCGGGGGTGACGTTCCAGACCACGTAATAGCCGACGAAGCAGGCCATCAGGAAAATGGCGAGCAGGAACAAAAACGGGCTGACCGCCTCGGCATAGGGGGCGGCGGCGAGCGAGGCCGCCTGGACATGGGCGGCGAGGGTGGCGGCATTGTCGGCGAGCCGCGCTGCTTCGTCGGCGAGCGTGTTCGGGTTCATGGGCTCTCTCGCGGGTTCGGGTGGGTCAGGCCGCCTGCTGCGGGGCGAAATTGGGGTGGATGACGGCGCCCGCGCGGGTCAGCATGACGCCCTGCACGATCGCATCCTCGGCCGGCAGCGCCGGGGCGGATGCGGTCTTGTCCCAGAAGGTGGTGAGGAAGGTGAGCAGGTTGCGCGCGTACAGCGCCGAGGCGGCGACCGGGATGCGGCCGGGCCAGTTGCGCCAGCCGAGAATTTTCACGCCGTTGTCGGTGACGCGCAGCGTGCCGGTGACGGTGGCCTCGCAATTGCCCCCGGCCTCGGCGGCGAGATCGACGATGACGCTGCCTGGCGTCATCGACGCCACCATCGCGTTGGTGACGATGGTCGGCGCGCGGCGTCCCAGCAGCAGGGCGGTGGTGACGACCAGATCGTTCTTGGCGATGGTGGTGGCCATCAGCTCGGCCTGCTTGCGGCGGAACTCGTCCGACATCTCCTTGGCGTAGGCGCCGGTCTGCGTCGCGGTTTCGGCGTCCTCGACGCCGATGAAGGTCGCGCCGAGGGATTTGATCTCGTCTTTCGCGGCCGGGCGGACGTCGGTGGCCGAGACGATCGCGCCCATGCGCCGGGCGGTGGCGATGGCCTGCAGGCCGGCGACACCGGCGCCGATGATGAACACCCGCGCCGGCGGCACCGTGCCGGCGGCGGTCATCATGAGCGGGAAGCCGCGGTCGAACGCCGCCGCGCCCTCGATGATGGCGCGGTAGCCGGCGAGGTTGGCCTGGCTGGAGAGCACGTCCATCGATTGCGCGCGGGTGATGCGCGGCAGCAGCTCCATCGCCGCGACGTCGATCCCCAGGCCGGCCAGCGTGGCCAGGATCGCCGGGTTGGCGCCCACGCCTGCGATGCAGACCAGCAGGGTGCCACGCAGCATCCGGTGCAGGGTGGCCTCGTCGGGCAACTGCACCGCGAACACGACGCCCGCGCCGAGCAGCGCGGCACCGGCGTCGGCCGCGATCTCGGCCCCCGCGGCGGTGAATTCGGCGTCCGAGACGCCCGAGGCGAGGCCGGCGCCGGATTCGACGGCGACGGTGAGGCCGAGCGCGATGAGCTTTTTCACCGTGTCAGGGACCGCCGCCACGCGGGTTTCGGCCTCCGCGCGTTCCTTCAGCACCGCAAGACGCATTCGTCGCCCTTTCATCGCAGGACCGCCGTGCCGGGCACGGCGGATCGTTGCAGTCACACAGCATGGCCGGGGGGCGGCACGCAAGCGGCGATTTAGCCCGCCGGTGGCACCCCGGCCCGCGCCAGCGCGTCGGCCTGGCGCGCGGCCAGCACGTCGGCGTCGAAATCGGCGATCAGCGCGTGGAACATGCGCGACCAGTTGAGCTTCGCGCCGAGCCGCAGGAACACGCTGCCCAGCCCGATCGCCGAGCGGTCCATCAGCACGAATTCGCGCGGCGGGGTGACGCCGCCGGTGCGTTTCAGCCCCTCATGCACCCGCGCGGCGACGGCGCGGCCGAATTGCGGGTCGTTGCTTTCGTCGATCAGCCGGGCGCGGTCCTCCAGCAGCGGGGCGTAGAGGAATTCCGCCCATTCGTTCAGCACGTCGAGCTTGTCGTCGGTGATGTCGCCAAAGCCCCAGGTGGCGTAGGCGGCGGCGGCGCGGGAGCGGTCGCGGTCCCGGATCGCCTCGAACAGGTCGATCACGCCGCGGATGAAATGCGGCGGGAACACGCGGATGGCGCCGTAATCAAGCAGGTTCACGCTGTTGTCGTCGCGCACCTGGTAGTTGCCCATGTGCGGGTCGCCATGGATGACGCCGTAGCGATACAGCGGCACATACCAGGCATGGAACAGGGCGGTGGCGATGTCGTTGCGCACCTCCTGGGAGGGGTTCGCGTCCAGCCGCTTTTGCAGCGCGGTGCCGTGCAGCCAGCTCATGGTCAGCAGGCGGCCGGTGCAGAAGCCCTCGACGGGAACCGGCACGTGCACCAGCGGATCGTCGGCGAGCATGAGCCCGTAGAGGCGCATGTTGGCGGCCTCGCGGACATAGTCCAGCTCCTCGCGGATGCGTTCGGCGAGCTCCTTGTAGACCTCGTCCTGTTTGATCGCGCTGTCGATGCGGTGATAGACCGCCATCGCCATGCGCAACTGGCGCAGATCGGCCTCCACCGTGCTCGGCATGTCCGGATATTGCAGCTTGCAGGCGACCTCGCGGCCGTCATGCAGGATGGCGTGGTGGACCTGGCCCAGGCTCGCCGCGGCGGAGGCGGCGTGGCCGAAGCGGGCGAATTTGGATTGCCAGTCCGGCCCGAGTTCGCTGGTCATGCGCCGGCGCACGAACGGCCAGCCCATCGGCGGGGCGTTGGCCTGGAGCTGCGCCAGCTCCTCGGCATATTCGGGCGGCAGCGCGTCGGGGATGGTGGAGGCGAGCTGCGCGACCTTCATCAGCGGGCCCTTCAGGCCGCCGAGGATCGCCTTCAGATCGTTGGCGTGCGCGGCGCGGTCGGTCTTGATGCCGAACACGCGCTCACCGGCGACGCGCGCGGCGATGCCGCCGACCGCGCCGGAGGTGCGCGCGAAGCGGCGCAGCTCGCCGAAGATGGTGCTGCCTTCATCGGCCATCGGTTTGTTCCAGTTCGTCGATGAAGCCGGCGATGATGTCCAGCCCGCGCGACCAGAAGGCGGGATCGGAGGCATCGAGCCCGAACGGGGCGAGCAGCTCCTTGTGGCGCAGCGTGCCGCCGGCGCGCAGCATGGCGAGGTATTTGTCGGCGAAGCCCGGATGGCCCGAGCGATAGACCGCATAGAGCGCGTTCACCAGGCAGTCGCCGAAAGCGTAGGCGTAGACATAGAACGGCGAATGCACGAAATGCGGCACATAGGCCCAGAACACGTCGTATTCGGGGCTGAACTCGAACGCCGGACCCAGGCTCTCGGTCTGGATTTCGCGCCAGATCTCGCCGATGCGCTCGGGCAGCAGCTCGCCGCCGCGCCGCTCGGCGTGCAGGCGCTGCTCGAAGCTGTAGAAGGCGATCTGGCGGACCACCGTGTTCAGCATGTCCTCGACCTTGCCGGCGAGCATGATGCGCCGGCGCGCCGGGTCGGTCTGTGCGTCGAGCAGGGCGCGGAAGGTCATCATCTCACCGAACACGCTGGCGGTCTCGGCCAGCGTCAGCGGGGTGCCCGCCATCAGATGGCCCTGGCCGGCGGCGAGCACCTGGTGCACGCCGTGACCCAGCTCGTGGGCGAGGGTCATCACGTCGCGGGTGCGGCCGTGATAGTTCATCAGGATGTAGGGATGCACTGAGGGCACGGCGGGGTGGCTGAAGGCGCCGCCGGATTTGCCCGGGCGCAGGGCGGCGTCGATCCAGCCATGGTCGAAGAAGCGGGCGCCGATGGTGGCGAGCTCTGGCGAGAAGGCGCCATAGGCGTCGAGCACGATGCGCCGTGCCTGTGGCCAGGGGATGTGGGCGTCGTCGTCGCCGGGCAGGGGCGCGTTGCGGTCCCAGTGCTGGAGCTTTTCGAGCCCGAGCCATTTGGCCTTCAGCGCGTAATAGCGGTGGGCGAGGCGCGGGTAGCTGGCGCGCACCGCGCTGGTGAGCGCGTCCACCACCGCGTCCTCGACCATGTTGGAGCGGTTGCGGTAGCTTTGCGGGCTCGGATAATGCCGCCAGCTGTCGATGATCTCCTTGTCCTTGATCAGGGTGTTGGTGATCAGGCTGAACAGCTTGATGTGGTGGGCGAACAGCGTGCCGATGGCGTGGCCGGCGGCCTGGCGGCGGGCGCGATCGGGGTCCGACAGCAGGTTGAGCGTGTCGGTGACGGTCAGCTCCTGGCCGTCGACGTTGGCGCGCAGGCCGGCGATGGTTTCATCGAACAGCCGGTTCCAGGCGGCGCGGCCGGTGATGTCCTTTTCGTGCAGCAGCTTTTCCAGCTCGTCGGACAGCTGGTGGTCGGCGAACACGCGCAGGTCGCGCAGGAAGGGGGCGTAATGGGCGAGCGCGGGGTCGGCGAGGCGCGGCGCGAGGGTGGCCTCGTCCAGCCGGTTCAGCTCCAGGGTGAAAAAGATCAGTTGCGCGCTGATGGTGGTGACGCGCTCGTTCACCGACTGGGTGAAGCGCGCGATGGTGGCGTTGGTGGCGTCGGCGGCGAACAGCAGTTGCGCGTAGGTCAGCAGCCGGCCGAGGATTTCGTCGATGCGTTCGAACTCGGCGATCGCGGCGGCGATGTCGGCGCCGCTGGCGGTGGCGAGACGGCCGGTCCAGCGGGTGGCGAAGGCCTGCGCCGCGGTGGTGGCGGTGGCGAAATCGGCTTCGAGCTCGGGGCTGTCGGGGGCGGGGTAGAGGTCGGCGAGGTTCCAGCTCGGCAGCGTCGCGCCGTCATCGCTGGTGGGGGGGGACATGGTGTCGGGCGCGCGTGCGGGCATGGTGGGTCCTATCGGCTAGGCAGCCGCCTTCATTTAGGGTCATACCGGCGGCGGGCAAAGGGCGCGAATCGGGAGGCGGCGGTGCGGGCAGGCAGGACGGGCACAGCGGGCCGCGACTGGGTCGCGCGGGCGCCGAACCTGGCGAGCCTGCTGTTTGCCGCCGCGCGGGTGTGGGCGGGGCGGCCGGCGTTTCGGTTTTTTCGCGACGGGCGCTGGCAGGCGCTGGGCTGGCCGGAGGCGGCGCGGCGGGCGGGCAGCCTGGCGCGCGGGCTGCGCGCGCTGGGGGTGGGTGCCGGCGACCGGGTGGTGATCGTGAGCGAGAACCGGCCCGAGGCGCTGATCAGCGAGTGGGCGTTGATGGCGATCCGCGCGGTGCCGGTGCCGACCTACATCACCAACACCGAGGCCGACCATGCGCATGTGCTGGCCGATTGCGGGGCGCGCGCGGCGATCGTGAGCACCCCGGCGCTGGCGGCGATGCTGCGCGCGGCCGGGCCGCTGGAGCTGGTGGTGTGCATGCGCCCGGCCGAGGGGTGCGTGGCGTTCGACGCGCTGGCCGACGATGGTGGCGAGCCGGGCGCGATCGAGGCGGAGGCGGCAGCGATCCCGCGCGGGGCGCTGGCGTGCCTGATCTACACCTCGGGCACCGGCGATGCGCCCAAGGGGGTGATGACGCCGCACCGGGCGATCCTGTCCAACATCGCGGGTGGGGCGGCGCTGCTGGACCCGCTGCGGCTGGGTGAGGAGGTGTATCTGTCGTTCCTGCCGGCGTCGCATTCCTTCGAGCATATGGCAGGGATGTTTCTGCTGCCCGCGCTCGGGGTGGAGGTGGTGTACGGGCGCGGGATCGAGCATCTGGCGGCCGATCTGCTGGCCATCCGTCCGACGCTGCTGACGGTGGTGCCGCGGCTGCTGGAGCTGATCCGCGGGCGGCTGCTGGCCGGGCTCGCGCGCGGGCCGGCCTGGCGGCGGGTGCTGTTCGAGCGCGCGCTGGCGATCGGGCTGCGGCGGCTGGAGGGCGCGCGGCTGAGTTGGGGCGAGAGGTTGGCCGACCCGCTGCTCGACCTGGTGGTGCGCGCGAAGGTGCGCGCGCGGCTGGGCGGGCGGCTGCGCGCGGCGATCAGCGGCGGGGCGCGGCTGGAGCCCGAGCTGGGGCGGTTCTTTCTGGCGATGGGGATCATCGTGGCGCAGGGCTATGGCCAGACCGAGGCGGGGCCGGCGATCGCGGCGAACAGCCCGATCCGTCCGCGGCCCGACAGCGTGGGCCGGCCATTGGCCGGGGTGGAGATGCGGATCGGCGCGGACGGCGAGGTGCTGGTGCGCGGCGACTGCGTGATGGACGGCTATTGGGGGCGCCCGCAGGACAGCGCGGCGGCGCTGCGCGATGGCTGGCTGCATACCGGCGACGTTGGCGCGATCGACGCGGACGGGCATCTGCGGATCACCGACCGGATCAAGGACATCATCAAACTTTCCGGTGGCGACACGATTTCGCCGGCGCGGATCGAGAATCTTCTCACCGGCGAGGCGGCGATCGCGCAGGCGGTGGTCGGCGGCGACGGCGAGGCGGCGCTGTGGGCGCTGGTCGTGCCCGAGGACGGCGCGGACGCGGCTTTGGTGGCGGCGGCGGTGGAGCGGGTGAACCGCGCGCTGCCCAGCCCCGAACGGCTGCGCCGGCATGTGCTGGTCGCGCCGTTCACCCAGGCGAACGGGCTGCTCACCGCCTCGCAGAAGGTGCGGCGACGGGCGGTGATCGCGCGCCATCGCGGCGAAGGCGAACCATCGGTGGGGCGATGAGCGCGGTTCGCGCGACGTCGCGCCGGCTGACGCAGATCGACTCGCTGCGCGGGATCGCGGCGGTGATGGTGATGCTGTACCACTATGTCGGGTTCGCGTATGGCGCCGATGGCGTCACGCTGTTTTTCGTGATCAGCGGCTTTGTCATTCTGGTCTCGCTCGAAGGCAAGGCGACGTTTGGGGCGTTTGCCTGGGCGCGGTTAGTGCGGCTGTATCCGGTCTATTGGTCGGCGGTGGGGTTGACCAGCCTCGCCCTGCTGCTGGCCGGGCAGGCCGAGCAGGTGAGCGGCGAGAAAATTCTGGTCAATCTGACCATGGTGCCGCTGATCTTTCGGCAATTCGCCGGATCGGTGGGCACGCCTGCGTGGTATCGCCTGGAGGACCTCGATTATTCCTATTGGACGCTGATCTACGAGCTGTTCTTTTACGCGCTGGCGGGGCTGAGTGCCCTGGTGCTGCGGATCAGGCGGCCTGAATTTCCGTGTCTGGTGTGGCTGGCGGCGACGATGATCGAGCGGCTGCTGCATCCGGTTGGCCTGCCGTGGGACGTGTTTGCCCAGGCCGCGACCCGCTTCAGCGAATGTTTCGTGATCGGCGTGGTCATCCATGAATTCTATCGGGATCGGGCGCGCGGGCTGACCTGGCTGCTCGCGATCGCCGCGGTCGCGGTGAGCCTGGTCGATGAGCATGGCGGCGGCTCGGGCAAATTTCCGATCCTGGTCGTTGGCGCCGGGCTGTTGGTGTGGCTTGGCTCGATCGGCGCGCTGCGGCCGCTCATGCTGCAACCGTTTCCGTTTCTGGGCCGGATTTCCTATGCGCTGTATCTGGTGCACCAGACGATCGGTGATCTGATCGAGCACGCGCTGGCCGGGCACGGGGTGGGCGGTGGGCTTAATCTGGCGATCCGGTGCCTGGTGGCGCTGGGCCTGGCGAGCGCTTTGACGTTTTTCGTGGAACGGCGCGCGCACCAGATGCTGATCGGCCTGTTCGATCGCGCGCCGCGGGCGCGGGGCGTTGTGTGATCCATGCCGATGCAGCCGGTCTATCGGTGCGATAGATGCAGCCCATTTCCCTCGCCGGGGCGGGGTTGGTAGCATCGGCGCGAGGCAGCGGGAGGAAATCGGACGTGGCGGGGGCGTTGTCGCATATTCGGGTGCTGGATTTGTCGCGGGTGCTGGCCGGGCCGTGGGTGGGGCAGTTGCTGGGGGATTTCGGCGCCGACGTGATCAAGGTGGAGCGGCCGGGCGCGGGCGATGACACGCGCGGCTGGGGGCCGCCCTATCCGAAGGACGCGCAGGGGCACGACATCGCGGATGCCGCCTATTTCATGTGCGCAAATCGCAACAAAAGCTCGGTGACGATCGATTTCACCCAGGCGGACGGGCAGGCGCTGCTGCGCGGGCTGGTGGAAAAAAGCGATGTGCTGGTCGAGAATTTCAAGGTCGGCGGGCTGGCGCAGTATGGGCTTGATTACGACGCGCTGCGCGCGGTCAATCCGCGGCTGATCTATTGTTCGATCACCGGCTTCGGCCAGACCGGGCCGTATGCCACGCGCGCGGGCTATGATTTCCTGATCCAGGGCATGGGCGGGCTGATGAGCATCACCGGGCGGCGCGACGGCGAACCGGGTGCGGGGCCGCAGAAGGTGGGGGTGGCGCTGACCGATGTGCTGACCGGGCTTTATGCCGGCAACGCGATTCTGGCGGCACTCACCCACCGCGACAAAACCGGGGTGGGGCAGCATATCGATCTCGCGCTGCTCGATGTGCAGATCGCAGCCCTGGCCAACCAGTCGATGAATTATCTGGCCTCGGGGGTGGCGCCGGTGCGGATGGGCAACGCGCATCCCAACATCGTGCCGTATCAGGATTTTCCGACGCTGGATGGCGACATGATCATCGCGGTGGGCAATGACGCGCAGTTCGCGCGGCTGTGCGCCGCCCTTGACCATCCCGAATGGGCGGCGAAGGAGGAGTTCGCCGGCAACAGCGCGCGGGTGGCGAACCGCGAGCATTGCATCGCGCTGCTGTCCGGCGCCACGCGGTTGCGCGCGACTCAGGATTGGGTTGGCCGGCTGGAGGCGGCGGGGGTGCCGTGCGGGCCGATCAATGATCTGGCGCAGGTGTTCGCCGATCCGCAGGTGATCGCGCGGGGCATGCGGATGAGCCTGCCGCATGGCAGCGGGGCGGATGTCGCTCTCGTTGCCAATCCGGCACGGATGTCGGAAACCCCGCCGACCTATCGCCGCGCGCCGCCGCTGTTGGGCGAGCATACGCGCGCGGTGCTGGCACGGGTGCTGGAGCTTGATGATGCCGCCATCGACCGGCTGGCGGCTGAGCGAACCATTTGACGGAGGGTCTTATGCAGACGCGCAACGTGATCGTTCCGACCCGCGACGGACCGATGGGGTGTTATCTGGCCATTCCCGATGGCCGGCCGGCCGGGGCGGTGATCGCGATCATGGAAATCTGGGGGGTGAACGACACCATGCGCGCGCATGCGCATGAATTCGCCAAGGCCGGATTCGTCTGCCTGGTGCCCGATCTGTTCTGGCGGCAGGAGCCGGGGGTGGAATTGTCGGACGCCAACCAAGACGACGTCGCCCACGCGTTCGATCTGTATTACGGCTTCGATTACGATCTTGGCGTGCGCGACATGCAGGATATCGAGGCGTGGCTGAAGGCGCAGCCCGAATGCAACGGCCATGTCGGCGCGGTGGGATATTGTCTGGGTGGCAAGCTGTGTTACCTCATGTGCTGCCGCACCGACATCGATTGCGCGGTGGCCTATTACGGCACCTATATCGAGCACAACATCCGCGAGGTGGGCGATCTGCATCGCCCGTTCGTGCTGCACATGGCGATGAAGGACCGGTGGGTGCAGGCCGAGGTGAACGAGCTGCTGGAGCGCAAGCTCGCACCCAATCCGCTGGTGACGATCCATAAATATCCAGGTGCCGACCACGCTTTCGCGCGCATCGGTGGACGCACCTACAGCCAGCCCGAGGCGGATCGCGCGCTGGGGCTGACGCTTGATTTCTTTCGCCAGCATCTGCGAACCGAAACGGTGGACGCATGAACATGATGATCGACGCGTTCTGCCACGTCATGCCGCGGCCGGTGTTCGACCGGATCGGGCAGCTCGCCCCCAACATCCCGGCGGTCACGGCGTTCGCCAAGCTGCCCGAACTGTGGG
>DAHWBL010000453.1 GCA_027323595.1 Acetobacteraceae bacterium
GTCGCCGCCGCGCGGGTGATCCGCGACGTGACCGAGCAGCGGCGGCAGGATCGCGAGCTGGTGCGCGTCAGCCGGCTCTATGCCGCGCTCAGCCAGGTCAGCCTCGCGGTCGTCACCGCCACCACCCAGGCGGAGATGCTGGATGAGGCCTGCCGGGCGCTGGTCGTGCAGGGCGGATTTCGCACCGTTGGGATATGTTGGCACATCGCGCAGTCGCGGCGCTTCGTCACCGTCGCGCGACATGGCGATGAGGCGCATTATCTCGATCAGGTCAACATCTTCAGCGACGAGCGGCCCGAGGGCATGGGGCCGATGGGCCGCGCCTTCCGTAGCGGCCAGCCCTATGTCTGCAACGATGTGTGGTCCGATCCGGCGACCCTGCCGTGGCGGGCGCGGATGCGCGAGCGCGGCTGGCACGCATCGGCGGCCTTTCCGATCCGCGTCGAAGGCACCATCGTCGCGATGCTGACGGTCTACGCGCAGGAAAGCGGATTTTTCAAGGACCGCGAGATCGCCCTGCTCACCCAGGCAAGCCGCGATGTCGCGTTCGGGATCGAGAACATCCAACGCGACGAGGCACACCACAACGCCCGACGCGAGGCACGCAGCGAACGCGCGTTCACCGCGGCGTTGATCGACAGCGTGCCGGGCGTGCTTTATCTTTATGACGACAGCGGAAATTTCATCCGCTGGAATCGCGACTTCGAACAGCGCACCGGCTACAGCGGCGACGAAATTCGCGCCATGCACCCCGCCGACTTCATCGCACCCAGGCATCGCGACCTGGTGCGCGCCCGCATCGCCGAGGTGTTCGCCACCGGCCGCTCCGCCGTCGAGGCGGATCTGCTGGCCAGAGACGGCACCGCCACGCCGTATTATTTCACCGGCCTGCGCACCCAGATCGATGGCCGCGTCGCGCTGCTCGGCGTGGGCATCGACATCAGCGCCCGCGTGCGCGCCGAAGCCGCCTCGCGCACGGCGCAGGCGGAGCTGGCGCGGGTGGCGCGGGTGTCGCTGCTCGGCGAGTTCACTGCCTCGGTCAGCCACGAAATCAACCAGCCGCTGGCCGCCATCGTCACCAACAGCAGTGCTGCGACCCGCTGGCTCGCCAAAAACCCTCCCGTCATCGAGGAAGTTCGCCAGACCGTCGCGCGGATCACCCGCGATGCTGACCGCGCGAGCGGCATCATCCGCCAGTTGCGCGCGTTCGTCACCCGCGATGCACCCCAGCGCGCGCGGGTCGATCTCAACCAGGTCGTGCGTGAGGTGCTGGCCTTCGCCGACACCGAACTCGCCGCCGCGCGCATCGTGGTGCGCACCGAGCTCGACATCGCGCTGCCGGGCGTGCAGGGCGATCACATCCAGTTGCAGCAGGTGCTGCTCAATCTCATCGTGAACGCGATCGACGCGATGCGCGCCATCACCGATCGGCCGCGCCTTCTGGAACTGCGCAGCTTCGTGGACCATGCGGGCGCGGTGTGCGTGCGCGTGTGCGATCACGGCACCGGGTTCGACGTGGCCGGCGCGGCGCGGCTGTTCGAGCATTTCTATTCCACCAAATCCGGCGGCATGGGCCTCGGCCTCGCGATTTCGCGCGGCATCGTAGAAGCGTGCGGCGGACGCATCGAGGCGATGGCTGGCGAAAGTCGCGGCGCGATCTTCCAGATCGCCCTGCCCCGCGCGCCGGACCCGGCGTGATGGAAGCAGCCCCACGCACGGTGATCGTGGTCGATGACGATCTCGCCGTGCGCGAGGCGGTGGGCTCCCTGCTGCGCTCGGTCGATCTGGCCGTCGCCTGCTACGCCTCGGTGCGTGACATGCTCGCCGCCCCTCTGCCCGATGGTCCAAGCTGCCTCGTGCTCGATGTGCGTCTGCCAGGCCAGAGCGGGCTTGATCTGCAGCAGGAACTCGCGCGCGCGGGCAACCCGCTGCCGATCATCTTCATCACCGGCCACGGCGATATCCCGATGACGGTGCAGGCGATGAAGGCCGGCGCCGTGGAGTTTCTGGCAAAGCCCTTTCGCGACCAGGAACTTCTCGATGCCATCACCATCGGCCTCGAACGCGACCACGCCCGCCGCGCCGCCGGGCAGGCCGAGGCGGACCTGCGCGCACGCTTCACCACGCTGACCCCGCGCGAGACCGACGTGATGGGCCTGGTCGTGCAAGGCAGGATGAACAAGCAGATCGCCTTCACGCTGGGCATCAGCGAGATCACCGTGAAGGTCCATCGCGGCCAGGTGATGCGCAAGATGCAGGCCGGCTCGATCGCCGAACTGGTGCGGATGGCGGACCGGCTTGGCCTCGCCCCCGGCAGGCCCGATGGCCCGCCTCGAAGATAATACTTTAGTATAGCTCCACCGATACCAGATCACCATCCCGCGCGCCGCAAGTTCGGCTGGACTGCGGCGGAAGATCGGCCTTGTGTGTGACGGCATTTAACTCTTGCGATGTCGCAGAAATCGCGGAGCCAGATGCGTCCACGCAGGCGAGTATCGCGTGCGTGTCACCGGACTGCCCAAGGACGCGCGCATGACCCAATCCCGGCCGACCATCGGGGTGATCGACGACGACATCTCCTCACGCGAGTCGCTGTCCGGCCTGATCCAGTCGCTTGGCTTCGCGTCACGAAGCTTTGCATCGGCACAGGAATTCCTGGCGGCGATGGTGGCAAACGACCTTGCATGCATCTTGGTCGATATGCGCATGCCGGGCATGAGCGGGCTCGAACTGCAAAGCGAATTGTCGAAAAACAACGATGCCGCACCGATCATATTTGTGACCTCGCAGGATGATCACGCACTGCGCGCGCGCGCCCTGCGGGCGGGTGCGGTGGCACTGCTCCGCAAGCCGGTGGTGGCCGACGAGTTGCTTGCGCATATCGCTTCTTTGCTGTCCCGCGCAGGAAAATAACCTGGACATGCCGGCGCGCCCTATCCAAAGGTAGCGGTCCGGCGATACGCATGGATAGTCCAAGGTGCGAAGTGTCAGGTTGTTCGCACACACGCGCCCGACTACATCAAGTCCCGAAACTCCGGGCACCGCATTGCTGATCCGGCCTCCTGGGAAACTGGACGCGACGCGGCTTCGAGGAACAGATTATGCCGATGACCAAGCCGATCAAGGTTCTGGTATTTGCCGAACATGAGGCGGACACACGGGTTCTGTGCGGCGCGTTGCTGGACGCGGGGCTCGCGGTCGTCGTCACCCATGCCGGCCTCGTCGGCGAACCCGTCGCGGGCGCGTGGGACATCGTCGTCTATCACGACATGTCAACCGGCCTGTCCGCCGATCGGGTGCTCGCGCGGGTCGATGGATATCTGCCCGATCACCCGGTGGTCGTCGTTTCCGCAGCCGTGGGCGAGGAAGTCGTCGCCGAGCTGATGCGCCGCGGCATCGCGGATCTGGTGCTCGGCCAGCGCGTCGCCGCACGGCTCGCCCCCATCGTCCGCCGTGAGGTGACGCATGCGCGCGAGCGCGCCCTGTTGCACATGCGCGAGCAACATTCCCGCGCGGTGCTGGAGGCGCTGGGCAGCTCGCGGGACTGGCGCGAGGCGGTGGAGGCATCGCTCGCGCGGATCTGCGCGGGGTTCGGCGCGGTCCTGGCGGTGATGTGGGAAATGCCCGATCCCGAGCTGGTGCTGCGCCCGATCGCGAGCTGGAGCAGCTCGGATTCCAGCCTGCACGAGGTATGGGCTTGGGCGGCGCGGCTGCCCGCGCGCGAAACCCTGCTCGGGCGCGCGATCCTGTCGGGCGAGCCGCTCATCTTTCACGGCAACCCTGACACATCGATGGATGCGCAGACCACGCTGCTCACCAGCAGGTTCGCCGATCGCGGCATCACCGGCATGATCTGTCAGCCGTTGCAGGCTGGCGGGCGCAGCTTCGGCGTGTCGATCCTGTTCAGCGATGTCGCCATCGATCTCGATGCCATCAAGGAACAGTTCCTGGCACTGGGCGCGGTGTTGCAGCCCGCGTTGCTGCGCCGGCTGGTCGAGCATGAGCGCAACCTGCTGCGCGATGCGCTCGATGCCACCCGCAGCGGCGTGATGATCACCGACTGTGCGCTCGATGCGCCTGGCCCGCACATCATCTACGCCAACCAGGCCGTGGCCGAGATGACCGGCTACACCCGCCAGGAGCTTCTGGGCACCACGCCGCGGATGCTGCAAGGCCCCGACACCAGCCGCGCGGTGCTGGACGCGCTGCGCGAGGCGCTGGCGCGGGCCGCGCCGTTCAATGCCGAGCTGGTCAATTATCGCAAGGACGGGTCGAGCTTTCTGGTCGATCTGGACATCACGCCGGTGCGCGAGGATGGGCGCGTCGCCCATTTCATCGCGGTGCAGTCCGATGTCACCGCGCGGCGCGCCGCCGAGGCCGCGCGGTATGCCGCCGAGGAGGAGCTGTTCGCCGCGGTCCGGCTCGGCCCTGGTGTGCTCTATCGCGCGCAGTTCGTGTCGTCGCACGTGCGCCTGATCAGCGCGCATGGCGACAATCTGCGCATCGACGCGCTGCTGGGCGATGCCGCCGAGGACAGCGCGAGCCTTTCGATGCTGCTGCATGAGCACGACAATGTCGCAATGCTGCGCGGCATCATTGCCGACGGCACGATCCAGGAGGGCGCGGTCGATCTGCGCGTGCGCTGGGCGGACGGCACCACGCGCTGGTTCCGCAACACCGTTCGCGTCAGCAGCAGGGGCGCGAAAACGCTCGAATTCATCGGCTATTTTCTCGACGTGACCGACCAGAAAGACGCCGAGCTGCGGCGCCAGCAGACGACCGCCCTGTCATCGCTGGGTGAGATCGCGACCGCCATGGCCCATGAGCTCAACCAGCCCTTGTCGAGCATCAGCTTTGCCGCGCAGAACGTGGCCGCGCATCTGCGGCGCGACCAGCCGGACCTGGGCGCGGTCGCCACCAAGGTCGAAAAAATCGTCTCCGAGGCGCTGCGCGCATCAAAGCTGATCGACCACATGAAGCTGTTCTCCCGCAACGAGCGCCAGCCGGTGGTCGCCGTCACCTGGTGTCAAATCCTGTGCAAGGCACTGGAGATTCTGGCATCGCGTCTGGACGACGTCTGCGTGCGCGTCGATCTGCCGCAGGGCCTGCCGCCGGTGCTGGGTGCCACCATCGCGATGGAGCAGATATTGATCAATCTGCTCGCCAACGCGATCGACGCCTATGACGACGCCGGCGAAAATGCCCGCGCGCAGCGCCTGCTGATGGTGGATGCGCGGCTTCACGGCGACACGGTCGTGCTGCGCGTCGCCGACCAGGCCGGCGGCATCGCCGCCGACGCCCTGCCGCACATCTTCGAGCCGTTCTTCACCACCAAGCAACCCGGCAAGGGCACCGGGCTTGGCCTCGCGCTCTGCGCGCGCAGTGTCGCCAACATGGGTGGCGAGCTCGCGGCGCGCAACGAAAACAGCGGCGCGGTGTTCGAGATCAGCCTGCCCGTGGCCAACAGCGAAATGTGCGAAACACTCGTCGCCGAATAACGGCCCTACAAATCCAGCGTCACCCCGACGCGCGCGCGCGACACGCACGGCGTCATCCGGTCCTGGCGCGCCTCCACCGCCAGCACCTGGTCGCGATGGATCACCACGCCGTCGCGATAGCCGCACACGCACGCGCCGCACACGCCAAGCTCACACGACGACGCCATGGCGATGCCCTGCGCGCGCAGCACCGCCAACAGGCTCTGATCGGCGGGCACATGCAGCACCTGCCCGGTCGAGGCGAGGCGCGCATCGAACGGCTCTGGCTTGAAATTTTCATCCGATGTCGCTTCGAAACGCTCGACATGCAGCCGCCCCTCGGCCCAGCCCGTGGCCAGCGCGTATTCCTGCACCGCGTCCAGCAATCGGCGCGGACCGCAGGCATAGACATGCGTGTTCGCATCCGGCGCGCCGATCATGGCGGGGTCGAAGCGCGCGCCATCGGCGGCGAACCAGCGACGCAGGCGTGGGCCGCAGATTTGTTCAAGCTCGTCGATCAGCGGCGCGAGCCGGCGTGCGCGGGCGCAATGATGCAGCGTGAAATCCGCACCCCCCGCGGCCAGCGCGCGCGCCATCGGCAGCATCGGCGTCACCCCGATGCCGCCGGCCACAAGAATATGCCGGGTCGCCGTCGCGGCGAGCGGAAAATTATTGCGAGGCGCCGACACCAGTGCCGCGGCCCCTGCCACGAGATTGTCGTGCGCCCACCGCGACCCGCCGCGTCCGTCCTCTTCGCGCTTGATGGCGACACGATAAAAAGACAGATCATCCGGATCGCCGCACAGCGAATATTGCCGCACCCGGCCATCGGGCAGGCGCAGATCGACATGCGCGCCAGGCGTCCAGGGCGGCAGCGTGGGGCGGCGGGGATGGCGAAAATCGACCGCCAGCACCTCGGCGGTGACCGGCCGCGCCGCCACCACCGCCAGCCGCATGATCAGCCGCGCGGTCACCCTCTCACGGCCCCAGCAGCTCGATCGGATCGCCAGGGCGGATCACCCCGCCGCGCTCGATGGCGCAATTCAGGCCGGAGCGGTTGTAGAGCGGCAGAAATAATTCGAGTCCCAGCAGTTCTTCCAGATATCTACAGGGAAAATTCAACCGCCCCCCACGCAGCACAACCTCGCCGACAGCGAACCGCCGCCCCACCAGATGATTGAGCGGCACGCCGCGCACGGTGAGGTTGCGGCGATGATCCTCCGGGCGCAGCACCACCGGGCCGGCCTGCAACGGCGGATCGTTGCGCGCCAGCGCATCGAGCGCCTCCTGCTCGATCAGCGTCACCTCGCGCACGTCCGGCTTTGGCGAATAGGTGCCGGTGCCAAGGAAATACCGGTCGCCCTCGATGCCCCGCCCGGCCACGCAGCGCGCGGCGGCCAGCTCCTCCATCTCGAACGAGGCGGCCTCGGCGATGTGGATATGCAGCAGCACCCCGCGCCAGCCCACGGCCCCGCCCACCACCGCGCGCGCCGCCGACCCGGCCGGATGCTCGAACGCCGCCACCATCCGCGGCGCCACCGCCTGCCCGCTCATGCGGCGCGGTCGGCCACCTGCGCGATC
>DAHWBL010000466.1 GCA_027323595.1 Acetobacteraceae bacterium
TTCGCCGCCCGCGCGGCGCTGGCCCACCACCCGAAAACCATCGTGGTGGACCCCCGCCGCACCGAGCTGGCGCGCAAGGCCGACATCTGGCTGGCGCTGCGCCCGGGCACCGACGATGCGCTGGCGCTGGCCTTCTGCCACGTGATCATCGAGGAAAACCTGTTCGACGCCGCGTTCGTCGAACGCTGGACCTCCGGCTTCGACCAGCTCGCCGCCCATGTGCGTGCCCACAGCCCGGAGTGGGCAGCGCCGATCACCTCGGTGCGGGCCGAGGACATTCGGGCGGCCGCGCGCATGTTCGCCCAGAACACGCCGGGCATGCTGGAATGGGGCTGCGCGATCGACCACACCCCCAACACCATCCAGACCTGTCGCGCGCTCGCCATGCTGCCCGCGCTCACCGGCAACATCGACCGGCCCGGCGGCTGGATCATCGGCATGGGCGCGCTCGGCGGCTTCCCCGACCTGCTCGACACGCTGCCGCCGGAGGTTCGCGCCAAACGGCTGGGGTTTGACCGCTACAAGCTGTTGGCCGGCGAGGAAGCCTTTTATCCCGGCGCCCACATCCCCTCGGTGCTGCACGCCATGCGTACCGGCGATCCGTATAAAATCAACGCCTTCCTGGTGTTCGGCAACAACACGCTGGCGACCTACGCCGGCACCCAGACCATCGAAAGCGCGATGGCCAATGTGCCCTTCATCACCCACACCGACCTGTTCCTCACCCCCACCGCGCGGGCCTTCGCCGACATCGTGCTGCCGGCCGCCTCCTGGCCGGAGCTGAACGAGATCTCCGCCTACCCGTTTTTCGCCGAAAACGTGCTGATGCCGCAGCAGCAGGGGCTGCGGGTTGGGCAATGCCGGTCCGACGAGGAAATCTTCGTGGACCTCGCCCGCCGGATGGGTCTCGCGCACTGCACGCAATCGGTCGAGACCGTGCTCGACCAGCAGCTCGCGACCGCCGGGCGGGAGATGAATTTCGCCCAGCTCTGCGAACGCGGGCACTTCGAGATGCCGCTCGCCTATCGCAAATACGAGGCCCGAGGCTTCGACACGCCGTCGGGCAAGGTCGAGCTGTATTCCACCGCGCTCGAAAAAATGGGCTACCCGCCGCTGCCGGTCTATGCCGAGCCGCCCGAAAGCCCGCTGTCGCGTCCTGATCTGGCGGTGGAGTTTCCGCTCGTGCTCACCACCGGCGCGCGCCTGCCGTTTTTCTTCACCTCCGAGGGGCGGCAGATTTCGCGCCTGCGCAAGGCCCGCCGCGAACCGCGCGCCGACCTCCACCCCGCCACCGCCGCGCGGTTTGGCATCTCCGATGGCGACTGGATGTGGATCCAAAGCCCGCGCGGACGCATCCGGCAGCGCGCGCATTGCGTCGATGGGATGCAGCCCGACACCGTCGCCATCGAATTCGGCTGGTGGTTTCCCGAGGAGGACACGCCAGACCAGGGCATCTACCGGTCGGGCGCCAACATGCTCACCTCCAACGCCCCGCCCTATGACCCGCAGATGGGCACCTACCAGTTGCGCGCGCTGCTCTGCCGCATCGCCCCGGCCTGAGCCGCCGGGCGGGCACGATATTGCCTTCCCCACCGGCGGCTCTATACCGGGCCGGGTCGCCGCCGGGCGGCAACCAGGGGAGAGGCAACGATGTACGAACCGTCCACCGCACGCGACGATGAGGCGCCCGAGATGCTGGTGCGCGACGTGGTGTTCGACCTGCTGCGCGCGCTGGGCATCACCACCATCTTCGGCAACCCCGGCTCCACCGAATTGCCGTTCCTGAAGAACATGCCTGCTGATTTTCGCTATATCCTGGGCCTGCAGGAATGCGTCGTCATGGGCATGGCCGACGGTTTCGCGCAGGGCACCTCCAACGCCGCGCTGGTCAATCTGCATTCCGCCGCCGGGCTTGGCCACGCGCTGGGCAACATGTTCACCGCCTGGAAGAACCACACGCCGATCATCGTCACCGCCGGCCAGCAGGCGCGCTCGCTGCTTCAGCTCGACCCGTTTTTGTTCGCCCAGACCCCCACCGAATTCCCCCGCCCGTACGTCAAATGGTCCTGCGAGCCGGCGCGCGCGCAGGATGTGCCGGCCGCGCTGATGCGCGCCTATGCGATCGCCATGCAGCCGCCGCGCGGCCCGGTCTTCGTGTCCATTCCCATCGATGACTGGGAACAGACCACCACCGCCATCACCGCGCGCGACATCGCCCAGTCCCGCGGGGCGGCGCCTGACGCCATCGCGCGGCTGGGCGAACGCATCGAGGCCGCCACCCGCCCGGTGATCGTGGCCGGCGACGACATCAGCCGCGACGGCGCGATCGATGCGCTGGTCACGCTCGCCGAACGCATCAACGCGCCGGTCTGGGCGGCGCCGATGAGCGGGCGTTGCAACTTTCCTGAAACCCAGAGGCTTTTCGCCGGATTCCTTCCGGCCGCGCGCGAACCCATCGTCAAGGAGCTTGCCGGTCAGGACCTGGTGCTCGCGCTCGGTGCGCCGGTCTTCACCTATCACATCGAGGGTGCGGGCCCCATGTTGCCGCCGGGTGCGGACCTCATCCAGCTCGTCAACAACCCCGACATCGCCGCCTGGGCGCAGGTCGGAAGTTCCATCGTCACCGATCTTCGCCTGGCACTGGAGGCGCTGCTCGCCCGCCCCGCGCCCTCCACCCCACGCCCGGTGCCGCCGCCGCGCCGGCCGCCGCCGCCGCTGCCCAGCACCGGGGGCATCAGCGACAAATTATTCTATCAGACTCTCGCGCGCCTGCGCCCGGCGGATTCCATCATCGTCGAGGAAGCGCCCTCCGCGCGCCCGGCGATGCATGATTATCTGCCGATCGAGCATGCCGACGGATTTTTCGCCGGCGCCTCGGGCGGCCTCGGCCACGGCCTGCCGGCCGCGATCGGCATGGCGATGGCCAGGCCCGACCGCAAGGTCATCGCCGTCATCGGCGATGGCTCGGCGATGTATGCGATCCAATCGCTCTGGACCGCGGCGCACCTGAAGTTGCCTCTGACCGTCATCATTCTCAAGAACGGCAACTACGAGGCGCTGATGCGCTTTGGCCGTCTGTTCGGCATGCAGAGCGTGCCTGGCGCGCATTTCCCCGACCTCGATTTCCGCGCGCTGGCCGCCGGCCAATCCTGCGAGGCGCTGCGGGTCGAGCGCGCCGAGGATCTGGAGGACACGCTGCGCACCGCGCTGGCCGCCAAATTCCCCACCCTGGTCGAGATCATCATCGACTGAAAAATTCGTGGTGCGGGATGTAACCGCGCGCAGGACAGCGGCGAACTGATCCATGCGAGGCCAATTCCGGCCCGCATCGATCCAGGGAAGAACCGCATGTCCAGCACCCATGACCGCAGCCGTCTCGCCGCCGGCATTTTCGCCGCCGCTCTCGGCCTCGCCGGCGCCGTCGCATCCACCGGCGCCGCGTTCGCCGACGACATGATGATGAGCAAGGACCAGATGATGAAGGTCCAGCAAGGCAACATGGAGCGCGCCAAGACCCAGCACCTCGCCGCCTGTTACGGCATCAACGCGGTGGCGAAGAACGATTGCGCCGCGGGCGTGCATTCGTGCGCCGGTCAGGCGACCAGCGCGCGCGACCCGAAATCCTTCGTGCTGCTGCCCGCGGGCGATTGCGAGAAGATCGCCGGCGGCGCGCTCAAGGCCTCCTGAAATGGCGCGCGACGTGGTATCGGCCCGCCAGGTCGCGCGCGGTTCGGCCGGCCCGATCCCTGCCATCGCGGGGGTCGGGCTGCGCTACCCGCACCACGCGACGTTCCTTTCAGAATCACCAGACGCTGGCTGGATCGAAGTCCACAGCGAAAACTATCTTCCCGCCGCGCCGCGCGCCGTGCTCGCCCGGCTGCGCAGGGATTATCCGGTGTCGCTGCACGGCGTCGGATTGTCGCTGGGCAGCGCGGGGGGACTGGATGCGCGCCATCTTGGACGCATCGGCGAGCTGGTGCGCGACATCGAGCCTGCGCTCGTTTCCGAA
This sequence comes from Acetobacteraceae bacterium, assembly GCA_027323595.1. Classification (GTDB taxonomy): domain Bacteria; phylum Pseudomonadota; class Alphaproteobacteria; order Acetobacterales; family Acetobacteraceae; genus CAIVDX01. The sequence continues at coordinate 4,010 of DAHWBL010000466.1, forward strand.
CATCTGGCCTGGGGACAGGTGGATCACCGATTTCTCGCCGATCTGCTGCCGCTGCCGCTCACCGAGGAATCGCTCGATGTCGTCGCTTCCAACATCGACGCGATGCAGACCGCGCTCGGG
>DAHWBL010000470.1 GCA_027323595.1 Acetobacteraceae bacterium
CCGCTCGACGCCCGGTTCACCCGCTTCACCGGCAGCCTGCGCCGCGACCCCGCCGACCTGTCCGCCTGCACCGTCAGCCTCAGCGCCGATGTCACCAGTTTGGAGATGTCCAGCAGCTCGGTCCGCGACGACATGCTCTCGCCCGACCTGCTCGACGTCGCGCGCTTCCCCTCCTTCGCCTATCGCGGCGCCTGTCACGGCGATGTGATCGAGGGCGTGCTCACCCTGCATGGCGTGTCGCGCCCGCTCGCGCTGGGCCTGCGGCGCGGCGCCGATGGCTGGGATGTCACCGGCGCCTTTCGCCGCGACGACTGGGGCATCGCCGGCCGCCCGCTGCTTGCCGGCATGACCGTGCGGCTCCATCTGCAATGGCGCGACGTTCACGGCTGACCGGCGGGCCGAGGCGGCAAGCGCGCATTGTGCGTTGCAAAATAAATGATCGAAAAATCATAATACTCACGGCATTATGAAGTTTAACTCCTAATTTAGTAAAATTTTTTTGGAAATCTGACGCCAACGAGCCATAGTCATGAACGCCACGAAATCGGATTACTTCAGGAGAAAACTGTCATGACCATGATCATCGACCGTCGCTTGTTTTTGGGCTCCGCCGCAATGCTCGGCGGCTTCTCGCTCGTCGGCTGCACCAGCACGCCAACCGAACAGCGCGGCAACGAACAGGCCCTGGTCGATACCGCCACCGCCACCCTCACCAGGTTCAAGACCGACGCCGGCGCGCGCGCGACCACCCTGCTGCGCAACGCCCGCGCCGTGCTGATCTTCCCCGATCTGGTCAAGGGCGGAGTCGGCGTGGGCGCCACCCGTGGCCAGGGCGTCATGCTGGTGCGCGCCGCCTCAGGCTGGAACGGTCCGGCCTTCTACGAATCCTCCTCGGTGTCGGTCGGATTGCAGGTCGGGCTGGAGGAAAGCGCGGTGGTCATGATCGTCAACAGCGACCGCGCCTTCAACCAGTTGATGCAAAGCTCGGACGTCACCTTCAAGGTCGGCGGTGGCCTGTCGCTGGTCGATTTCAACACCGCCCGGCAGGACCAGATCACCGGCGCGGATGTCGTCGTCTGGTCGCGCTCGCAGGGCGCCTATGGCGGCCTCACCCTGTCGGGCAGCGACATTTCGCAACGCATGGACCGCGACCAGACCTATTACGGCAAGCCGGTCAACGCCACGCAGATCGGCCTGGGAGCGGTCTCCAACCCGCAGGCAGCGGCCCTGCGCGCCGCCGCGCAGAGCTGAACCCGCCGGCCTGACGGTCCGGCACCGGCCCGCGCGGCCAGTGCCGGACCAGACCGCGCGCGCCCGCCCCGCGCGCCCGGTTTGCCTGCGCGCGGTTCCGCTCTAATCTGATGTTCAGAATCGGGACATCAGCATGAGTGATCTGTTCGGCTCCGCAAAGGGCCGCAAGCCTGCCGCCACGACCAGACCAGCCGCGACCAAGGCGCCGGCCGCAGGGGTTGGCCGCGCCGTCGCCCCGGCCGCCGCCGACGACTACTCCTCCGCCCAGATCGAGGTGCTGGAGGGGCTGGAGCCGGTGCGCCGCCGGCCAGGCATGTATATCGGCGGCACCGACGAAGCCGCCCTGCACCATCTGGCCGCCGAAATCCTCGACAACGCCATGGACGAAGCCGTCGCCGGCCACGCCAGCGTCATCGAGATGACGCTCGAACCCGATGATTTCCTCACCGTGCGCGACAACGGCCGCGGCGTGCCGGTCGATCCGCATCCGAAATTTCCGAAAATCTCGGCGCTGGAGGTGATCCTCACCACGCTGCATTCGGGCGGCAAATTCTCCGGCAAGGCCTACAACACCTCCGGCGGCCTGCACGGCGTCGGCAGTTCGGTGGTCAACGCGCTGTCGGCGGCGCTGCATGTCGAGGTGGCGCGCGACCGGGTGCTGTGGAAACAGGATTACGCGCGCGGCGTGCCGCAGACCAAACTGCTCAACGCCGGACCGGTGCAGAACCGCCGCGGCACGCTGATCCGGTTCCAGCCGGACCGCGAGATTTTCGGCAAGCTCGCCTTCAGCCCGGCACGGCTGTACCGCCTGTGCCGTTCCAAGGCCTATCTTTTTCGCGGCGTCGAGATCCGCTGGAGCTGCGACGCATCGCTGCTCGGGCGCGACGACACTCCCGCCGAGGCGGTGCTGCATTTCCCCGGCGGGCTGCGCGACAGCCTCGATGCCGACATCGCCGGCCAGGCGCGCGCGATCGGCGACATCTGGGCCGACGAAACCGACTTCCCGGCCGGCGCGGGGCGCGCGGAGTGGGCGATCACCTGGCTCGAATCCGCCGAGGGGTTCCTGCATTCCTACTGCAACACCATTCCCACCAGCCAGGGCGGCACGCATGAGGCGGGGATGCGCGCGGCGCTGCTGAAATCGATCCGCGGCTGGGGCGAGCAGCGCGGCAACAAGCGCGCCACCCAGATCATCGCCGAGGATGTCCTCACCCCGCTCGCCGGCAAGCTGTCGGTGTTCCTGCGCGAGCCGCAGTTTCAAGGCCAGACCAAGGAAAAACTCACCTCCGCCGAGGCCGCCCGCCTCGTCGAGCAGGCCCTGCGCGACCGCATGGACCATTGGCTCGCCGGCGACCCCGCCCTTGCCGACAATCTGCTCGCCTTCACCATCGAGCGCGCCGAGGAGCGCATCCGCCGCCGCGAGGCGAAGGACACGCCGCGCAAGACGGCCACGCGGCGGCTCCGGCTGCCTGGAAAGCTCGCTGATTGCAGCAAGGAAAACGCCGAATCAACCGAGCTGTTCCTGGTCGAGGGCGACAGCGCCGGCGGCTCCGCCAAACAGGCACGCAACCGCGAGACCCAGGCGGTGCTGCCGCTGCGCGGCAAGATCCTGAATGTAGCGAGCGCGAGCGCGGACAAGCTGCGCCAGAACCAGGAGCTCAAGGATCTCATCGAGGCCCTGGGGTGCGGTGTCGGCGAACGCTTCGACCGCGCACGCCTGCGCTACGGCCGCGTGATCATCATGACCGACGCGGACGTGGATGGCGCCCACATCGCCTCGCTGCTGATGACCTTCTTCTGGCGCGAGCTGCCCGAACTGGTCCGCCACGGCCACATCTATCTCGCCCAGCCGCCGCTGTATCGCCTCACCCAGGGCGCCAAATCGCTCTATGCGATGGACGATGCGCAGAAGGAAAAATTGCTCAAATCAGGCTTCAAATCGACCGGCAAGATCGACATCTCCCGCTTCAAGGGCCTGGGAGAAATGCCGCCGGCGATGCTGAAGGAAACCACCATGGACCCGAAACGGCGCACCCTGCTGCGCGTGGTTGCCACCCAGGAAACCCGCGCCGCCACCGCCGACATGGTGGACCGCCTGATGGGCCGCCGCCCCGAACTGCGCTTCCAGTTCATCCAGGAACACGCGAACGACGCGGTCGAGGTGGATATCTAAACCCCGTTGTCCAAGCCTTCGGAAAACTGCAATCGCGCGAGCCGCGCATACAGCCCGCCCGCCGCCACCAGTTCCTCG
>DAHWBL010000021.1 GCA_027323595.1 Acetobacteraceae bacterium
ACCACTCCTCCTCCGACGCGGTCGAGACGATCAGGCTGTCACCGGCAAGCTCGGTCAGGCGCACATACATCTGCCGCGGCACGCTGTATTTGATCGCGACGATGTTCGGCAATTCGGCGATCCGCGCGCACAGCTCCGGCGACATCAGATAGCCGCTGTCCGGATGGCTCCACATCGCGATGCCGATATCCAGATGATCGGATAAATATTTGTAATATTCATATAGCGTCTCATCCTGGTCATGCACGAAATGCAGCACCGGGGCGTGCACCACGATGAAATCCGCGCCCACCTTCTCGGCATGTCGCGCCAGCTCCAGCACCACGTCCATGTTCTGGTCCGAACACGACATGATGGTATGCGCCCGCCCGCGCAGCGTGTTCGCCGCCAGCGTGAAGCACGCCTTGCGCTCAGCCACGCTCATCGAAAAAAACTCGCCCTGCTTGCCGCACACGAACACCCCGTCGATGCCCAGACGGCCGCTCCAATGCACCAGGTTGGACACGAACCCGGCCTCGTCCACCGCCAGATCATCGGGCCGAAACGGGGTCAGCGCCGCCGCCCAGATGCCGCGCAGATGCGCCCGCGCATAGGCCTTGGCGTCGGCGCGGCGATAGCTGAACATGGGTTTCTCCCGGGATGGTTGAGCGGCCGCGCGCAGCTTGCCAACCCACCCGGCATGATACAAGTTCCGCGCCGCTTAAGAATTTTCGGTCCAGCGCTAAATAGGGGGAAACACACATGAACGACCTGGCCCAACCTCCCGCCGGCGCCGCCGCCACCATGCCCGACACCGAGCGCTTTCGCCTCGCCGGCTACCTCGCCGAGCTGGCCGCCCGCTTTCCCGACGAAATCGAGACCATCGACACCCCGACACCGCTGATCGACGTGGCCGCGCGGCTCGATGGCAATGCCCGCGCGGTGCTGTTGCGCGCCGTCGGCCCCGAGGCGGCGGCGCTGGTCGGCAACGTCTGCGCCAGCCGCGCCCGCCTCGCCGCGGCCTTCGGCGTGCCGCCTGGCCAGTTGCGCGCCGAGATCACCCGCCGGCTCGCCCTGCCGCCGCGCGTGATCGACATCGACAGCGCCCACGCACCGGTTCACCAGCAGATCCTCACCGGCGCGGATGCCGACCTCACCGCCCTGCCGGTGCATCTGCAACACGCGCTCGACGGCGCGCCCTACATCTCCGCCGGCGTCGATTACGCCGCCGACAGCGTGCGCGGGATCACCAACACCGGCTTTCGCCGGCTGATGCTGCGCGGCCGCACCGAAGCCGGCGTCGATCTGATCTCGCCTTCGGACCTGCGCGCGATCTACATGGAATCCGCCGCCCGCGGCGCGCCGCTGCCGGTCTCCTTCGTCATCGGCTGCCATCCGATCGACCAGGTCGCGGCGATGATGCGTCTGCCGGTGGACGAGATGGGCCTGGTCTCCAGCCTGCGCGCCGCCCCGCTCGCGGTGGTCGCGGGCGTCACCAACGGCGTGCGCGTGCCGGCCGACGCCGAATTGGTGCTGGAGGGCTATCTCGATCCGCGCGGCCATGTCGAACCCGAGGGGCCATATGGCGAGTTCCTCGGCTATTACGGCGCGATCAAGCAAAATCCGGTGTTCCACCTCACCGCCATCACCCGCCGCACCGACGCGATTTTCCAGACCTCCTCGATCTCGGGGCGCACCCTGTCGCGCACCGACACCGCCCAGCTCAACGCCATCCGCACCGAGATCATGGTCTGGCGCGCGCTCGAAACCGCGGTGCGCGAGCCGGTGGATGTCTATGTCACCCCCGCCTCCGGCGGCTCGCTCAATGTGCGCATCGCGCTACGCCAGCGCGTGCCCGGCGAGGCGCGCAACGCCATCGCCGCCGCCTTCGGGTGCCTGGCCAACGTGAAGAACGTATTCGTCGTCGATCCGGACGTGGACATCTTTTCCGACGAACAGATGGACTGGGCGCTGGCCACCCGCTTCCAGGCGGACCGCGACATGGTGATCCAGCCTGGCATGCGCGCGATGCCGATCGACCCCTCGCTCGCCGGCGCCCGGCTGGGCTGCAAATCCGGCTTCGACCTCACCATGCCCGCACTGCCCCCCGGCTCGCTCGAAGCCATCACCCCGCTGCCGCCCACACCGCAGGGCACGCGCTTTGCCTCGGTCGAGGCGGCACTGCGCGACGGCCCGAAATTCTTCGTCGATCTGGTCGCCGCGACGGCCAGCGACGACGGCCGCGAGATCGTGCGCGCCATCGACGCGCTGCGCGCGAGCCCTGGCATCACCCGCGACGCGTCGGGCCGCTACGTGCTGGGCAACGCCGCATGAAATGGATCGGCCACCCCCTCCCG
>DAHWBL010000027.1 GCA_027323595.1 Acetobacteraceae bacterium
TGCCGCTGCTGGGCGGGGCGATCGGGCTGTTGCCGGGCAATGGCGCGGCACCCTGGCCGACCCGCGCCGGGCCGGGCGGGGCGGCGGGGCTGCTGATCGGGCCGTGGGCGATCGGGCTGGGCGAGCGGCTGGGCGGACCGGCGGGCGGCGCGGTGGCGATCGGGATTTTGGTGGCGGCGGCGCTGACGGCGAGCCTGCTGGCGTTGGGGCTGGCGATGCGCGACTGGGCGGTGGCCGCACGCATCGCCGGGCGCGGCGGGCAGGTGTCGGTGGATGCCGGGCGGCGGGGTGCCGGGGTAGCGCGCCGCCTGCCGGGCTGGCTGTTCCGGCCGCTGGCACCGCCGCTCGATGACCCCGGATTGCCGCCGTCGGCCCCCACCGGCTGGTGGCGCGGCCTGCTGGCGCGGCTGCGGCCCGACACGCTGGCGCTGCGGCGCACGCCGCGACGCCCGCCGATCCCGCCGGGGCTGGCGCCGATGCGATCGGGCGGGGGCGGGGGCGGCGCACCCGAGGCGGAGGACGATGATGCGCTGGCATCGCCGCGCGCAGGGCTCGATGGCGCGGCACCCGCGCCGGAGCCGGCCGGGCGGGGCATGCGGCTGCTGCCGCCGCGCGCCATCTCCCGCCGCGCGCCGCCGCGCCAGGTGCCGCGGCAGGAGAGCCTCGATCTGGAGCCGACCGGCTGGCGCACGCCGGGGCTCGATTTGCTGAAGCCGGCGCCGCCGCGGCTGTCCTCCGGCCCGTCGGCGGAGGCGTTGCAGAACAATGCGCGGCTGCTGGAGACGGTGCTGTCCGACTATGGCGTGCAGGGGGTGATCCGCGAGATCCGCCCCGGCCCGGTGGTGACCCTGTATGAGCTGGAACCCGCACCGGGCATCCGCAGCGCGCGGGTGATCGGGTTGGCCGACGACATCGCCCGCAGCCTGTCGGTGCTGGCGGTGCGCATCGCCACCGTCGCCGGGCGCAACGCCATCGGCATCGAGGTGCCCAACGCGCGGCGCGAGACGGTGTTTTTGTCCGAGCTGCTGGGCAGCAGCGCCTGGGTGAACAACCCGTCGCGGCTGGTGCTGGCGCTGGGCAAGGATATTTCGGGTGAGCCGGTGGTGGCCGATCTGGCGCGGATGCCGCATCTGCTGATCGCCGGCACCACCGGGTCGGGCAAGTCGGTCGGCGTCAACGCGATGATCCTGTCGCTGCTCTACCGGCTCAGCCCCGATGAGTGCCGGTTGATCCTGATCGATCCGAAGATGCTCGAACTGTCGGTGTATGAAGGCATTCCGCATCTGATGGCGCCGGTGGTGACCGAGCCGAAGAAGGCGGTGGTGGCGCTGAAATGGACGGTGCGCGAGATGGAGCGGCGCTACCGGTCGATGAGCCAGCTCGGGGTGCGCAACATCGGCGGCTACAACGACCGGGTGGCCGACGCGCGGGCGAAGGGCGAGGTGATCAGCCGCCGGGTGCAGACCGGGTTCGACGCCGAGACCGGCCGGCCGGTCTATGAGGAACAGCCGCTGGCGCTGGACCGGCTGCCCTTCATCGTCGTGGTGATCGACGAGATGGCGGACCTGATGATGGTCGCGGGCAAGGAGATCGAGGTGGCGGTGCAGCGCCTCGCGCAGATGGCGCGCGCGGCGGGCATCCATGTGATCACCGCCACCCAGCGGCCCTCGGTGGATGTGATCACCGGCACCATCAAGGCGAATTTCCCCACCCGCATCAGCTTCCAGGTGATCAGCAAGTTCGACAGCCGCACCATCCTGGGCGAACAGGGCGCCGAACAACTGCTGGGGCAGGGCGATCTGCTGTACATGGTCGGCGGCGGGCGGATCACCCGCGTGCATGGGCCCTTCGTCGCCGACCGCGAGGTCGAGGATATCGTCGCCTTCCTGCGCGAGCAGGGCGAGCCGGCCTATCTCGAAGAAGTGACCGAGGCGGAGGACGACGATGCGCCGGCGAGCGCGCTGTCGGCTGGCGGCGGGGCGGATGCGTCGCTGTACGACCAGGCGGTGGCGCTGGTGGCGCGCGAGGGCAAGGCGAGCACCAGCTTCGTGCAGCGCCATCTCAATATCGGCTATAACCGCGCCGCCAAGCTGATCGAGCAGATGGAGAAGGAAGGCGTGGTGAGCCAAGCCAATCATGTCGGCAAGCGCGAGGTGCTGGTGCGGCGGGAGGATGAATGAGCCCGTTTGACGCGGCTGGCGGGGGTGGCGGGCGGCGCCCTTCGGTCAATGTGCTGGGTGGGCCGTTGCGGGCGTGCTCGCGTGATCCGATGACCGGGTTTTTTCGCACCGGATGCTGCGACACCGCCGCGGGCGATATCGGCAGCCACACCGTCTGCGCGGTGATGTCGGCGGAGTTTTTGGAATATTCGCGCGCGATGGGCAACGACCTGTCCACGCCGGCGCCGCAGTTCGGTTTCGCCGGGCTGCGGCCGGGCGACCAGTGGTGTCTGTGCGCGCCGCGCTGGGAGCAGGCGCGCCGCGACGGCATGGCGCCCAGGGTGGTGCTGGCGGCGACGCATCAGGGGGCGCTTGATTATTGTTCGCTGGAGGATCTGCGTGCGCACGCCGAACCCGAGGCCTGATCAGGAAAAAGGCTGACCGACAGGATGGATGTCTCGACGAGTTTCAATGCCGCCGCCATGCTCGACAGCCTCGCCGGCATCGTCGGGCCGGCGCAGGTGATCACCGATGCGCATGACATCGAGCCCTA
>DAHWBL010000028.1 GCA_027323595.1 Acetobacteraceae bacterium
ATACGGGCCAGATAGTCGCGCGAGGCCCGACCGGGGGCGGCGGCGAACAGGAAATAATAGGCGCAGACCGGGTAGAGCAGCAGCAGCGCGCCCGGCCGGCCCAGCCGCAGCGACAGCCACACCATCAGCCGGATCAGCGGCAACGCGCCACGTTCGCGTCGCCGCGCCCAGTGGCGCGCGTCGGCCGCCACGCCGCTCATCGCGTCTGCCCCGGCGCGGGCACCGCGCCGAACAGGCCGATTGCCGCGGGCACCGCGTCGAACAGGCCGGTCACCGCGGGCACCGCGGCGAGCAGGCCGGTCACCGCGGGGGCCGGGTCACCGATGATGGTGGCGCTGAAGCGGGTGCCTTCGGCGGCCGCGTGCCAGACCAGATGAAGCCGGTCACCCGGGCGCACCGGGCGGTGGAACCGCGCCGCGCGGGGCAGTCCATCCAGCCCGTGCGCGCGCAGGCTGGCGCGGATCTCGGCCAGCAGCACCGCGCCGGGGATCACCGGATTGCCGGGGAAATGCCCGGCGGCGGTGGGATGGTCGGCGGCGAAACCGCAGTCGGCCTGCCCGGTCGCCGGCGCCGTGCCACGCGCGGCGCGCACCAGGCCCAGCAATTCGGCGCGGCTCAGCTTGCCCAGCCGGTCGCGCGGCAGCGCCGGCAGCAGACAGAGCGGGCGCGGCAGAAACGCCGGGTCGATCCGCCGGCGCAGGGCGGCCAGGATCGTCTCGCGGCTCAGACCCGGCGCCACCGCGACAGCGGCGAGCCGCCCGACCGGGCGCGCCCGCGCATCGTCGTCATCGACCACGAACGCGGCATCCAGCACGCCCTCGATGGCGGCCAGATGATGGGTCAGATGCGCGAGCGAGCCGCGCTTGCCGGCGATGTTGACCTGGTCGGCGGTGCGCGCGCCGAGCCGAAAGCCGCCATCTTCGCGCAGATCGATCAGGTCCGACAATTCGACCTCGCCTGAGCCCGTCGGTCCGCGCACCCAGCTTCGCCCGGCGGGGTCCTGGCGCAGGGCAAAGCCGTCGAGGCAGCGCCAGGACGGGTCCTGCGTCGGCCGGCGGGCGGCGATCTGCCCGGCTTCGGTGCAGCCATAGATTTCCATCAGCACACCGCCGAACCGCGCCTCGGCCGCGTGCGCCTGGTCGGGCGCGAGCGGGGCGGTGGCGCAGATCACCAGCGCCACCGGCGGCAGCGGATCGGGCTGGGCCAGCAGCAGGCGCAGATGCAGCGGCGTGGTGACCAGCACGCGCGGCGGCGGGGCCGCTTCCAGCCGGGCGCGGATGTCGGCGGGCAGCAGGTCGCGCCCGCACTCCAGCACCAGCCGATGCCGCAACGCCAGCAGCACCAGGGATTCGAGCCCGTAGCTGTGCTGATGCGGCACCGTGCCGATCAGGCTGGCCCCGGCCAGGGCATCGATGCCCAGCCGTCGCCCGGCGGCGTCGGCGGCGGCGACCAGCGTGCCCCACGCGCGCGGATGGGGGCGTGGCTGGCCGGTCGAGCCGGAGGTGAACAGCACGGCGGCGAGCCGATCCACCGGCACCGGCGGCAGCGGCGCGGTCGTCGGCGCCAGAGTGTCGGGATAGGCGAGCCAGGGCAGCGGCGGGTCCGGCGGAGCCATGTCGGTGAGGCAATAAAGATCAGGATGGTCGTGCGCGAGGCGGGCCAGCACATCGGGCGCCTCGCTCGGCGGCAGCAGGCTCACCTGGCCCCGGCTCAGCGCGGCGGCGAAGCCGACGGTGAGGCGGTAGCGGTCCTGGCAGAGATTGACCATGTGCTCGCGCGCCGGCAGCAGCCGCGCCAGCGCCGCGACATCGCGCAGGAAGGCGGCGCGGGTGATGATCCGCCCGCCGCGCCGGGCAAAGCCGGTCGTCGCGTCCGCCGGGTCCGACCGCGCGAGAACGCGAACCGGATCGGGGGCGGCAAGCCGGGTGCCGCTCATCCGCCCAGGCCGCGCATTAGGCCGCGCATCAGGCCGCGCGGCGCGCTTGGATGTCGCTGTTGAGGCTGCGGAGCGAGCGGAAGATGGTGGCGTTGTTCTCATCGTCGGAGCGCAGTTGCACGCCGTAATTCTGCGCCACCGCGAGCGCGATCTCCAGGATGTCGATCGAATCGAGGCCCAGCCCCTCGCCGAACAGCGCCGCCTCGGGGTCGATCCCGGCGGCGTCGATATCGAGGTCCAGGGTCCGGACGATCAACCGCGCCAACTCGGCTTCCTGCGCCGTCTGACCACTCAAATCCCGCATCATCGATCCCATCGAAGCCATCACCCGCCGCCGCGCGCCGGTTGATGCCCGGCGATGCACGTCCGCTCACGTTCCTGTATATGTACTCCGGTCCGCCATCGCCACAATACGCCGCGGCGCCAACGCCGGGCTCAGAGCTCGAAAGACTGGTGCAGGCTGGGCATGTGCAGCCCCGCCGGCGGCAGCAATGCGGCGAAGCCCTGCATCGCGCCGGGCTCGCCATGCACCAGAAACACCTGGCCCACCCCATGCACCGCGCCGCGCCAGCGCAGCAGCTCGGCCTGGTCGGCATGGCCGGAGAAGCCGTTGATGGTGTGGATTTTCGCCCGCACCGCGACGGTCTCGCCGAAAATCCGCACCGTGGGCGCGCCGTCGATGATCTGCCGCGCCAGCGTGCCCTTGGCGGCGAAGCCGACGAATATCACCCCGGCCTTCTCGCGCCACAAATTGTGCCGCAGGTGATGGCGCACCCGCCCGCCGGTGCACATGCCCGACCCGGCCATGATCAGCGCGCCGCCGACCAGCCGGTTGATGGTCATCGAATCCGCCGCGTCCTGCATGAAATGCAGCCCCGGCACGCGGAACGGCTGCTCGCCATGGGCGAACTCGGCGGCGAGCACGGGGCCGTACAGCTTTGGGTAGCGCTCGAAAATCGCGGTCGCGGCGATCGCCATGGGGGAATCCAGAAACACCTGGATGCCGCTCTTGATCTGACCTTCCTCGACGCCGCGATGCAGCGCGTAGAGCAGCTCCTGGGCACGCTCCAGCGCGAAGGTCGGCACCACCACGTTGCCGCCATGGTCCAGGGTCTGCCTGATGGCGTCATAGAACTCGGCGACCGACGCGGCGTAGGGGCGGTGCGCGCGGTCGCCGTAGGTGGTTTCCATCACCAAAAAATCGGCGGCCGGCGGCGGCTGTGGCGTGCCCAGCAACGGCCGCCCGCTGCCGCCGATGTCGCCGGAGAACAGGATGGTCCGCGCCCGTCCGTCCTCGACCGCCTCGACCAGGATGCTCGCCGAGCCGAGAATATGGGCGGCATCGAAATAGGTCGCGCGCAGCCCTTCGCCCAGCGCCACCGGGCGGCCATAGGCGACGCCGGCATCGAACCGGTCCAGCGTGTCGAGCGCATCCACCTCCGTGTAGAGCGGCGCCACCTCCACCTCGTGCCCGCCGCGATGGTGATGGCGTGCCCACCGCCGCGCCGCCTCCTCATGCAGGCGGGCCGAATCGAGCAGCACCAGCCGCGCGAGGTCGCGGGTCGCGGCGGTGGCGATGATGCGGCCGGCAAAGCCACGCTTGAGCAGCAGCGGCAGCCGGCCGCAATGATCCAGATGCGCGTGGGTCAGCAGCACCAGATCGATCGAGGCCGGATCGAAGCCGAATGGCGCCTCGTTGTCCTCCTCCAGCTCGTGGCCGCCCTGGAACATGCCGCAATCGATCAGGATGCGCCGCCCGCAGGCTTCGAGCAGGTGGCACGAGCCGGTGAC
>DAHWBL010000065.1 GCA_027323595.1 Acetobacteraceae bacterium
CATGGGTCTGATACGGCCCTTCAGCTACCATGTGCGCCCCGCGCTGCGCGCCGGCCTGCTTCGTGAAGTCCTGGCGGATTTCTCGACCAACGACATTCCCGTGCACATCATCCACGCTGGCGAGGGCCTCATACCGCTGAAGGTGCGGGCATTCATCGATTTCTGCGTTCCACGTCTGCAAGCGCGCCTGGCGCTGTGACCCCGGCGGAGCGACGTGCGGCGTCCGCTGAAGCCCTAGATCGCGCGCAGGCCGTCGCGGAAGCGTTGCCGCACCTCGGGTCCGTGGAGATAGGCATAATCCCCCTGCCGCGGCGCCGTCGCGCCCGGAACCACCTTGAGGCAGACAAACACCGGCCCTTGCAACGCCAGCAGACGCGGCATCTCGGTGTCGAACTGTTCGAGCGAGGCAAGCGTTGCGACATGTCGGTAGCCGGCGGCCTTGGCCATGCCCGCGAAATCGACCATGTCGCGGTTCGGAATCGGATGCCCGCCATTGGCCTCATAGGTGCCGTTCTCGACCACGCAATGCACCAGGTTGCGCGGGCCCGCAGCGGCGATGGAGACCAGCGTGCCCAGATTCATCAGCAGGCTGCCATCGCCATCGAGCACCACCACACGCCGGTCGGGTCGCCCCAGCGCCAGGCCAAGACCCGAGGACGATGCCAACCCCATCGGCCCCACCGAAAGAAAATTCAACGCATGGTCGCGCGCGGCGATCCAGTCGAACGCGGAGGTGTAGGTGGAGACGACGATGTCGTCACCAACCATGCGCGCCAATGCTGCAAAACATTCATCCCGACGCATGCTCATGCCAGCGGCCTGCGCCCGAGAAACAACACCGTTGGCCGCGAGGTCGCATAGGCGAGATCGATCGCGGGGCGAATGCGTGCCACGTCGCTTTCGAGTTCGAGCGTGTCATGCACAACCCCCATCACGTCAAGGATCGGCGGCACGATGCGCACACCAAAGCGCTTTGAATGCACGGCGGGAACCCCGGGTTCCTTTTCGAGCAGGCCGACCATGAAGCAGATCGGCATCTGATATTCGCACGCGGTGGCGCGCACCGCATTGAGGCTGTCCATCAGCCCGGTCTGCTGGATCAAAATGATCGCGCGCCGATCGCAAAAGGCGAGGCCGGAGGCGATGCCGATGCCTTCGTCTTCCTTGCAGACGCGCACCAGCTTCAGGTCGCCATCACCGGCAAGCGGGCGCAGCAGCCCCTCGCTGGTGGTGATGTCGGGAACCGAAATGACATGGCTGACCCCGGCTGATTTGATCGCGGCAAGAATGCTGGAACCGCGCATGGTCTCCTGCCGCGCGCCTGCGGCGACATCGGTGTCCACAGTGGCATCCCCCTGATTTTTCGCACCCGCCAGAAAGAAACCTCCGCCTGGCACGGGGCAAAATTCTTATTGTCTCGGCGGGAGTATCGTGGGTAGGTTTTCTCCGTGTCAAGCGGCACCATAAGCCGCGACCTGATGGGGAGAAAGAGGGATGAACGAAACCCTCGCGACGCACGCAGCCATCCGGCCACCGCATCCGGCGCTGCCACGCAACAGCTGCGATTGTCAGATTCATGTCTACGGTGATCCGGCCCGATATCCGGTGAGCAACCCGCAATATCAGCCACGCCCGAACGTCACGTTCGAGGATTCCGTGCGCATCCACGATGCATTGGGCATGGATCGCTGCGTGATCGTGCAGACGGCGGTCTATCGCACTGATCACAGCTACCTGCTGGATGTTCTGGACCGCGCGCCGCGGGATCGCTACCGCGCCGTCGCGATCATCGATGACACCGTGAGCGATGCCGACATTCGCCGACTGCATGATGCCGGGGTGCGCGGCGCGCGATTCAATTTCGCGCGATTCCTCGGCATTCGGCCCGACATCGCCGAGTTCTGGCGCTCGCTGGATCGCATTCGCCCCTATGGCTGGATGATCAAGGTTCATGCGGTGGGCGCGGAACTTCTGGAGATCGAGGACCTGCTGCGTCGCATCAGGGACACCGTGGTGCTCGACCATCTGGGCCACCTGCATGCCGAGGAGGGACTGGATCAACCGGCCATGCGCCTGATCCTGGACCTGCTGAAAAACAATGAGAACTGGTGGGTCATGCTGTCGAACGGTCCATTGATGTCGCAGCAGAAAAGCGGCTGGGACGAGGCGGTGCCGTTTGGCCGCCTCCAATACGAGGCGGCTCCTGATCGGGCGATCTGGGGAAGTGATTTTCCCTATCCCGGAGTGAAAGCGCCGCATGTTCCACAGCATGCCGAATTCATCGAGCTGCTCTACCGATTTTTGCCCGATGCCGCCGCACGCGAACAGGTTCTGGTGCATAACCCCGCGCGTCTCTTCGGATTCACCTAGGCCGGCGTGCGCAACTGCGTTCATGCGGGGGGTGCGATGAGCGATCTGACATATGGCGAAATCGTCGCGCGGCTGGAGCGACTGCCGATTTTGCGTTGGCATACCTTTGTTCGCATCGTTCTTGGTGTCTGCACGCTTTTTGACGCCTATGATGGTGTCGCGATCGCCTTCGTGTTGCCCTCCCTGGTGGGAGCCTGGCACCTGTCAGCGCAGGAAATCGGTGTTCTGATCTCCGCGGGCTTTGCCGGGCAACTCGTCGGCGCGGCGTTTTTCGGCTGGCTGGCGGAGCGGCATGGCCGCATCGCGACACTGAACATCACCATCCTCGTCCTGGCGGCATTTGGAATCGCCTCGGCGTGTTCATGGAGCTTTTCCTCGCTGGCGATCTTCCGCTTCATCCAGGGGCTCGGGGTGGGCGGCGAAAATCCGGTCGCGGCAACCTATGTCAATGAAATCGCCAAGGCACACAGCCGCGGGCGTTTCGCGCTGCTCTACCAGCTGGTCTACCCGTTTGGCTTTGCGCTTGCTGGCAGCGTCAGCATTTGGGTGGTGCCGAATTTCGGATGGCAGTGGGTGTTCGTCGTCGGTGCCATCCCCGCGCTGATGATGGTGGTCATCCAGCGCCATGTTCCCGAATCACCGCGCTGGCTGGCCCGCCATGGCCGCCTGGCCGAGGCTGATGCGGTTGTCACCATGTTGGAACGCAAGATCTATGGCGACCAGCCAGGATCGATCCCGCCGCTGCCGGCGGGCCTGGTCATCATCGCCCCGGTGGCACGCGATCATGCCACGCTGCCCGAGTTGTTCCATGGCATCTACCGGGTGCGGACGCTGTTCCTGTGGACGGTGTGGTTCCTCGCCCTGATGATCGGCTATGGATTGCTGACCTGGCTGCCATCGGTCTATCGCACGGTCTATCATCTTTCGATCCACCAGTCGCTGGTCTACTCGTTCTTCAGCCAGGTGGTGCCGCTTTGCTGTTCCACCGCCGCGGCCCTGCTGATCGACATCGTCGGACGACGCCGGCTGTTCACCTCGGCGTTCATCGTCGGCGGCGCCGGCATGCTCTCGCTGTATTTTTTCGAGGCCCCATCAGCAGAGATGCTGGCCGCCGCGGCGGGCATCGGCATGGGGGCGATCGGAATGACGCAGCTCTCCCTATGGACCTACACCCCCGAACTATACCCCACGCGCATGCGCGCATTGGGCACCGGCATGGCCAGCAGTTGGGGCCGGCTGGGCTCGATGATGGCCCCCTGGCTGGTCGGGATCATGCTCGGCATTGGCTACTCGGTGAGCACCGTATACCTGTATTTCGCGACCGCCGCCTTTCTCGCCGCCGGCGCCGTGGTGGTTTTCGGCGTCGAGACCCGACGGCGGATTCTGGAGGAAGTGTCTCCAGATTTCATGCCCGCATCGGTGTCGAAGGCGGCGCTGAGCGTGCGCGGTTGAAGCAGGATCATCGCCATCCCACGACAGAAATATCCATCGACACCGTTCGCATCCGCACGATCAGCGACAGGGATTGACACATGTCCGAGGTTTCGGCGCCAACCTATGAAACCATCGTCGCCCGGATCGAGCGGCTGCCGATCTCACGCTGGCATCGCTCGGTTCGGGTGATACTTGGCATCTGCACCATGTTCGACGCGATCGATGCGGTGTCGATCGCGTTCGTGTTGCCTGTCCTCATTGGCCTGTGGGGGCTCTCGCCCGGCCAGATCGGGCTGCTTTTGTCGAGCGGCTTTGTCGGCCAGCTCATCGGCTCCGCCGGCTTTGGCTTCGTCGGCGAGCGCTATGGCCGGGTTTTCGCCTTGAACCTGACGATCCTCATCATCTCCGTGTTCGGTCTGGCCTGCGCGTTTTCCGGCGGCTACTCGGCGTTGCTCATCTTTCGCTTTTTCCAGGGGTTGGGCATCGGCGGCGAAATTCCGCTCGCGGCCACCTATGTCAACGAGATCGCGAAAACCCATCGCCGTGGTCGCTTCGTGCTGCTCTATCAGGCGATCTATCCGGTCGGTTTCGTGGTCGCCTCGGTCGGCAGCATATGGGTCGTGCCCGAGCTGGGATGGCGATGGATGTTTATTCTGGGCGCGCTGCCAGCAGTTTTGATGATCGCCATCCAGCGCGTGGTGCCGGAGTCCCCCCGATGGCTCGCCCGCCGAGGCCGGCTGCAGGAAGCCGATGCGATCCTCACCGGATTGGAGCAAAAGATTTTTGGCGACGTTCCGCCGCCGCCGCTGCAGTTGTCGCTACGCGCCACCACACAAGTGCAGACCGCACGAATCGCTGAGCTGTTCGAGGGAATTTACGCCGCCCGCACCCTGTGCGTGTGGGTGATGTGGTTCTGCTCGTCGATGATCGGCTACGGGCTGCTGGTCTGGCTGCCATCGCTGTTTCACACCGTCTACCACCTCTCGGTCCGCCAATCGCTGGTGTTCAGCGTGCTCGGAAACACCACGGTTCTCGCCATGGCAATCATCGCCGCGTTCGCAATCGACGTGATCGGCCGCCGGCGCGTGTTTGTTCTGTCGTTCACCGCGGCGGGATTGCCGCTGTTCATCCTGTGGCTGTTGGGGCAGCCAACGGCGGTCACGGTCATGCTGTTGGCGGCGGTGAGTTCCACCTGCATTTCGGCGGCCCAGCTCTCACTATGGACCTATACTCCGGAGATATATCCAACCCGAATGCGCGCACTGGGCACCGGCACGGCAAGCGCGTGGGCGCGCGCCGGCTCGATGCTTGGCCCGCCGCTTGTCGGCTGGCTGCTGGCGGGCACGCACCAGGTCAGCATCATCTTCCTGATTTTTGCCTGCGCCGGATTTATTGGTGCTGCCACCGTGCTGCTTTTCGGAACCGAGACCAGCGGCAGGGTGCTAGAGGAGGTGTCGCCATGAACGACCCATCATTTATAAAAACGATAACGGAATGAATAATTGATGGCTCCGCCCATGATGAAGCTCGGTCTTTTTTTGCAAGGTGGCGGCCATCACATCGCCGCATGGCGGGATGCTGGCGTGGCAAGCGACGCGCCGCAGAGTCTGGATCATTATCTCGATGTCGTTCGCATGGCCGAGCAGGCGAAGTTCGACCTCGTCTTCAACGCCGACACACAAGCGACGTTCGGCCCCGACGACATCAATGTCTGGCGCCGCACCACCGCCGCGTTGCGGTTGGAGCCGTTGACCCTGCTCGGTGCGCTCGCCGCGGTCACCAAGCGCATCGGCCTCGTGTCCACCGCGACGACGACCTACAACGAGCCATACCATGTCGCCCGCTTCTTCGCCTCGCTCGACCAGTTGAGTGGCGGGCGCGCCGGCTGGAATCTGGTAACGTCGCTGGCACCGGCAGAAGCCTTTAATTTCAGCCGTGACGAACACGTGGCCCATGCCGACCGATACGAACGCGCCGCCGAGTTCGCGCAGGTGGTCACCGGCCTGTGGGACAGTTGGGAAGACGACGCGATCGTCGCCGACCGAAACTCGGGCGTGTATGTCGATACATCCAGGCTGCATCATCTCAATCACAAAGGTAAGTTTTTTTAGTGCGCGGCCCGCTGACCATACGCCGCTCGCCGCAGGGCCATCCGGTGATCGTCCAGGCCGGACAAAGTGAAGCCGGCCGCGAACTCGCCGCCAGGACGGCTGAAATCATCTTCACGGTGCAACAGCAGATCGATGAGGCGCGGGAATTCTACGCCGACGTGAAGCGGCGGGCAGC
>DAHWBL010000113.1 GCA_027323595.1 Acetobacteraceae bacterium
ACCTCGCGGCGGACAGGAATGTGCGGCGCGTCGGTGTGCTGGAGTTCGACATGCTGCCGTTCGGGATTTTCGATGATCTGGCAAGGGCCGCCCCGGGTGTGGAGTTCGCCGATGCCACGGCCGAATTTGCGTCGGTCAGGCAGTTTCTTGATGCAGCCGAGATCGCCTTGATCGAAAAAACCGATGCGCTCGCGCGCCAGGCGTTGGCGCCACCCGCGTCCGGGATGACGGCCGGAGAATATCTCGGGCTGGTGGAAGCGACGCTACGCGATGAAGGCGCAGAAGAGGTCTATCTGGCGGTGGTTGCCGACATGCAAGCCGACAGCAGCTTCGTGCGCAATCCTGGCGCGTCGGCATTGGGCAATTGCGTCGCCGTCAGCGCATCGGTGGCGCTCAAGGGCTGCTGGGTGCGACGAACCCGCTCGTTCGCGGGCGATGCCGTGACGCAACGCCTGTTCGACCGCGCGCAAGCCTGGTGGGATGGCGACGGGGTGCGACTGCAGGCCGCGCAGCCGATCGGGCGGCAGGTATGTGCCGCGGTTGCGCGCCTGCCTGGTGCGCGGTTGCTGTCATGGAGTGCGCACGGGTCTCGTGGCAGCTATCCGCTTCAGGCCATCGCGTCGCCCTCGGATGATACCCCGGCGCTGGCGAATTCTTTGCTGGTGCTGTCAATAACACTTGAAATCGATGGGGTGAAATGGCTCGCCGCGGCGCCGATGATCATCGACGCGAACTGAATAAATCAGGCGTGCGCATCCGCGCGCTCGATCCAGGCGAGGCCTTCACGGCCATGCAGGAAACCGTTTTGCCAAGGGATCGAGCCGGTCAATTGGCGCAGCTGCGTCATCGCCTCGGCGGTGCCGCGTTGTCCGTCCAATACGGCGCGATGGATGCGCGCCACCGCCACCATGTCCATGTCCTGTGGCGAGAGTCGAAAATGCGTGACCCCCATGGCGCGCAGCTCGCCCAACTCGTCAAGCAGCACCAGATAGCCGTTCGACAATGTCTGTGTGCCGTTCACCGTCAGCAGCGCCTGGCCGTCGATTGTGTCGGCGGGCAGCCCGTCGGGGTCGAGGCCGCAGACGAACTGGCATCCGTCCTTGGTCAGGCCGTGCGAGCGCGCGTGGTAACAGCGCATCGCCACTGCCAGCGGCTGGCGTCCGAACACCAGCATTTCGGTTTCACCGGCGCGCCCGGCGAGCACGCGCACCGCGCTTTTGGTCATTTCCACCGGCAGCACGATGCGCACCGCGCCGCCATCGATCAGAACGTCGCAGGCGCCTTCGTTGAACACGTTGATGTACGGCCCGACCACATGCGGCCTGCCGGCAACCTCGCTGAGGCAGGCAACATCGTTGGCCTCCACCAGCACGCCGGTCTGCGCGAGCGCGCGCGCCGCGGCGACCTCGCGATCCAGCGTCATCATCGCCAGCGTCGAGCGCACCACCTGCTTGCCTGCCGCGGTCAGCCGCTCGACGACGGCCTCGATGTGCGGCTCGAAGAACGGATCGCGTTTGGAGCAGACGACTTCGCCAAGATAGACACAATCCAGATCGGCCTCATCGGCGATGTGGAAATAAAAATCGCGCCGCTTCTGCGCTGTCCAGTGAAACAGCAGCGGACCCAGCGTGAGCTTGCCGCGCGCTGTCATCGCCAACCCTTCTCGTAGGCGCCGTGTGTTTCACGACCGCCCTCCGCCACCGCGTGCAGCCCGCTTGCCACCGCCGCGCTGTCGCCGCGTTCGAGCGCGTCGATCGCGCGCCGAAAGCTGGCGACGACCTCGCTGACATAGGCGCGCCCGCGCTGGCGTCCTTCGATTTTCAACGCGGTCACACCTGCATCGCGCAGATCGGCAAGGATATCGATGGCGTTCAGCGCGACCGGTTCCTCGAACAGATAGGAGGCGCACCCGTGGGTGACGTAGCGGCCCTTGCACGGCGTTGGATAGGCTGCTGGCTCGCCCTGGGAGAATCGATTCAACGTGATCCCGCCAAGGCAGGACCGCGTCGCCGCGCCATCCTCGACATAGGACACATGGCTCGCGGGCGCGCATGCGCCTTCGGAGGTCGGCGACAGCCCGGTCATGTAGGATGACAAAAAGCAACGCCCTTCCGACATCGGACCGACGCTGCCGAAGGCGAACACCTCGGTTTCGATACCGACACGGTTTACCAGTGCCGCGACCTGCTCGATCGACAGCACGCGCGGCAGCACGACGCGGCGGATATCGAAACGATCCCGGAAGAAGGCGATCGAGAGTTCGTTCGATGCCGATGCCTGCACCGACAGATGTCGGCGCAATTCGGGGTGGCGTTTCGTGGCGTAGGCGAGCACGCCGATGTCCGCCAGGATCACCGCGTCCGCCCCGCTCGATGCCGCATGATCGATCGCGCGATGCCACGGGCCAGGATTGGCGGCCTGTGGAAAGGTATTGATGGCAACCAGAACCTTGCGGCTATGCTGGTGCGCGTAGGCGATGGCGCGCTCCATTTCTGCTTCGTCGAAATTGAGCCCCGGATAGTTGCGCGCGTTTGTGCAATCGCGATAGCCGCAATAGACCGTGTCCGCCCCTGCCTCGATCGCCGCGCGCAACGCCGCCGGGGTGCCGGCCGGACAGACCAGTTCGAGGCTCATGATATCGCGGAGTTCGAGGCAGCACCACGCAACTGGCGGACATCCAGTTTGGCGATGCGCGCGCCCATCGCCTTCACCTCCGCACGCAAAGCGTCCAGTTCGGCGGCGTTGCCGTCGGGCACCGCATCGTGTGCGTGAAGGCGCGCATGTGCCGCGGCGAGGTGCCCGGCCAGCAGATCGACCCGGCGGGCAATCCCGCGCACGGGGGTTTGCAGCGGTCCGAACGATGCGGCGATTTCATCGCGCACTGATATCTCCTCGCGATCCAGCGTGTTGCGCACAGCGACGATCACCGCGGTGGACCCGGTGATCTGAAGTTTGCGGGCAAAGAACAACGTATCGCCATCAATACGACCCTCCAGAAGATCGATCAAAGCGTCCAGACCGCCGCGGATGGTGGCATCGGACGGGGCGGTGGCGGTGCCGCGCAGAAGGCGCAAATCCATCCGCCCGCAGCCGAACGCGATCGCAAAACGCATTGGCAGATCAACAAGTTCCACATGCACCACCGCCGGCTCCAGCCTGGCGAAGGCGTGGATCAGGTCTGGATGCCGACGTCGGATGCTGCGCGACAGCACCGCCACCATCCGCGCGAGGATCGCCGGCGGAACCAGCGATGCCATGGCGACGAGCGGCGTCGGTGCGCGGGGGTGGAGCATGACGACGCGATCCGTGATGAGGCGATGGCCGAACCTGTGCCAGCCCCCATCGCCCATCATTGATTTGGATCAACGGCCGCGACGTGCGCCTACTCCGCGAGACTCTTGCCCGCCATTTCGCGCGTGTTGCGGCTCAGCCCGGATGCTGCCAGCACCGACGACAATGCCGCGCGCATCTCCGCCTGGCGCCCGACATCCATGCGTCGCCACTGACCAAGGGGTGCCACCATGCGCGCCGCCACCTGCGGGTTCAGCGGGTCGAGCGCCAGGATCATATCCGATAAAAAACGATAACCCGCGCCGGATGCGGCATGGAATCGCACCTGGTTGGCGGCGAAGCTGCCCACCAGGGCGCGCCCCCGATTGGGGTTGCGCAGGTCGAAATCCGGATGTGTCGCCAACGCCTGCACGGCGGCCAATGTGTCGGGCAGACACGACTGCGCCTGGATCGCGAACCATTTGTCCAGCACAAGCGCATCGGCCTGCCAACGCGCATGGAAATCGGCAAGCGCCTGGGTGCGCTGCGGACACCGCACATCGGCCAGCAGCGACAGCCCCGCCAGCACGTCGGTCATGTTGGCCGCGAGATCGATCTGCGCCTTCGCCAACCCGACCGCGTCGGGCTCACCCGCGGCAAGCAGATAGGCGAGGCAGATGTTGCGCAAGGCCCGCCGCCCGATCGCCGCGCCATCCATCCGATAGGGACCCGGATCGGTAAGCCGATGATAGGTGGTGCGAAAAGTTCCAGCCAGCGCCTGGCCGATCGCCGCCCGCGCGGCGTTGCGTGCCGCGTGCAGCGCGTCGGGGTCCATCCGCGCCTGCTGGTCGGCGAGATAGGATTCGCTCGGCAGCGCGAGCGCCTCGGCCGCGAAAAGATGGTCATGGTCCGCATCGGCCAGGATCGCCGCGGCGGCATCGACCAGCGCGGGGTCGGTTGGTCGGCCATCGAGCAGCGCCTGGGTCGCGTATTGCTGGCCGGCGTCCCAGCGCACGAACGGGTCCGGGTCGTGACGCGCGAGAAAGCGCAATTGCGCCGGCGTGTATCCGGCCACGCGAACCGGCGCGGAGAATCCGCGCGGCAAGGAAGGCACTGGTGGCACCATCACATTTTCGAACAGGAAATGCGTCTCGGCCGCATCCGCCAGCAGCACGCGCGTGCCGGTGGTGGGTGCGTCCTCGCCCTGAAGCCGCATGGGCAGGCCGGTTCCGTCCGGCGCCAACAGGCCGAACGCGAGCGGGATCACCAGCGGCGCCTTGTGCGGCTGCCCTGGCGTTGGCGGCGTGTGCTGGCGGATGCTCAAGGCATAATGTTGCAAGGCCGGATCATACATCTCGCTCAGCGTGATCTCTGGCGTTCCAGCCTGATGGTACCACAGCTTGAAGCGGGCGAGATCCACCCCCGACGCATCCGCCATCGCCGCGACGAAATCATCGATGGTCACGGCCTGGTTGTCGTGGCGGGCAAAATACAGATCCATGCCGCGTCGGAACGCGTCGCGCCCGATGATGGTCGCCATCATGCGGATGACCTAGGCACCCTTGTTGTAGATCGTCGCGGTATAGAAATTATCGATCGCCTCATAGCGGTCCGGCTGGACAGGATGGGCGAGCGGCCCTTGATCTTCGCGAAACTGCGCGGCGCGCAGCGCGCGGACCTGGCCGATGCGCGCCACCGCCCGCGAGCCCTGGTCCATGGTGAATTCCTGGTCGCGATAGACGGTCAGACCTTCCTTCAATGACAGTTGGAACCAGTCGCGGCAGGTGACGCGGTTGCCGGTCCAGTTGTGGAAATATTCATGCGCGATGACCGATTCGATGCCCTGATAATCGGCATCCGTTGCGGTTTGCGGCCTTGCCAGAATATATTTCGTGTTAAAAACATTCAGCCCCTTGTTCTCCATCGCTCCCATGTTGAAATCCGACACCGCGGCGATGTTGAAAACGTCAAGATCATATTCCAGGCCAAAGACTTCCTCATCCCACGCCATCGCCTTCTTCAGCGAACGCATGGCGTGATCGCAGCGTTCCTCATCGCCCGGCCGCACCCAGATCGCAAGCGCCACCCGCCGGCCGGACCGCGTGGTGAAGCTGTCGTGCAGCGCCACCAGGTCCCCGGCGACCAGTGCGAACAGGTAGCACGGCTTTGGATGCGGATCGGTCCAGGTGATGCGGTGGCGGCCGCCGGGCAGGGTCTCGGCGGGTCCGGGGTTGCCGTTGGACAGCAGCACCGGGCAGGTGCTGGCATCCGCGGTGATGGTCACGCTGAAGCGCGCCATCACGTCGGGGCGGTCGGGGAAATAGGTGATGCGGCGAAATCCCTCGGCCTCGCACTGGGTGAAGAACGCTCCGTTCGAGAGATACAGCCCGGAAAGTTCGCTGTTGGCGGCAGGGTCGATCACCGTCTCGATGCTCAGCACGCCAGAAGCGGGTGGATCGATGATGACCAGCGCGTCGCCGTCCCGGTGCCACCGGTTGTCGCCGAGCGGCACGCCGTCCCACCCGATCGCGCGAACCGGCTGACCGGCGCCATCCAGACGCAACCCACCGCCTGGCTGCGCCTCCGGATTGCGCCGCACGGCGAGGCGGGAGCGCACCACCGTTGCGGTGGGATCGAGGATGAATTCGAGCGCGACACTATCGATCAGAAACGCCGGCGGACGGTAATCGGCAAGCCGGGTTTCGCGCGCCGCGCGGGCGGGGTCGTTGACGTCGTGCATGGGGCCTCCTGGGGCGATGCTCACCTATAGCCACATTTCGTCGCGGGGTGTGAGGCTGGCGGGCCGCGTCCGATGTTGAGGGGCATTATGTCCAGGCTATAGCCCTATAACGGTCAGCCAGCGGCATTAGCGTACGGTGCCAAACACGCTCGACTATTCGTGACTCCAACGAGTGTAGGATTCGCGAAGGTCGCGCAGCCGGCCTTCCATGTACGGCCAGCCGCTCCCAGGAGCGGATGCAAGTTCCTCGACATACTCAAGTTGAATCTGCAGGGCAGCCGCTGAGTCAGCATCAACAGTTCGCAGTGCCTCCCACAGCACATCCTCGATGTCACTCACTGACGGGCGCCGTTCGGGGGCGGGGGATAAAGAATTGCGAATGATATCTTGTAGTGCGACGGGTGCACGCTGGGCTCTACCGTCGAAGCTGATTGTCTTCTCGCGCCGCGCCCACTTTTTCCAGACTTCTTCGTGACCCCATTTGCGCGGCTTGTCTGGCAGCCTGATCGGCCAAACGTCGCTGGTCCGTTCCCCAATCGGGTGTAGACCATCGGAAAGGCATTCAAACGCGATCACGGCAAGCGCAAAAACATCAATCTTTGAGCCGTCTTCGAGCAGCCCCTTGGTATGTTGCTCTGGCGCCATATACGGGTAGCTTCCAGAGTTCTTCCCAATGTCCCGGAAAGCATCGGCGCTTCCAAAGTCCGCAACGTAAATTTTGTGAATCATGCCCACGTAATCCTTGGCCTCGATTGCATATTTTTCTTTTGGAAGATCAAAAAAGATATTGTCGGGTTTTAGGTCTTGGTGTGCGATCAGACCGACGCGCCGACAATAATTCAGGGTGCGCACGATCTGCACAAGAACTGTTAGCTTGCTGGCAAGAGTCCATTGTGTAGGGTCTGCTATCAGGTCGGCTAACGTGCCCCTGCGCAATCGCGACACCAAGAAGGGCCAGTGGTGCACCACTTCGAGCCCCGATATGCGGTGCACCCCTGGATACCTGTAGTATTTGAGCGTCTTCTCCAACTCGACCAATGTATTGCCAAGAGCCTCGCGCGCAAGGGCCTTACTGCCGAATTTCTCGACTTTGGGACATTTGGCGACGGTATGCCGCGGGTAGGCGTCGCGCTCGAACGTAAATATCTCTCCGAAGGCACCTTCCATCCGCCCGGTTAGCCGGCCATATTTCTGAAGGTGACTGGCGATGAGCTTGAGTTGGAGGTTGCGCTCAAATTCATACAACGACTTCACGAGGATGCGTCCTTCTCTCTTCAGCCAAGTCTCGTCGGGGGCGCCCATCTCAATACGGTACACAAGCTGACCGGTGTGTTCCAGGGGCGCCGTTGATCGATTATCAAGCCGAAGCCGATCCGCTGCTCCCGCGCCAGTATCGTCGTTATTACTGATACCTGGGAAATCAACGGACCCTAAATTAGGGGAATAGCGTCCCGGCTTCGCGCGCCTTCTGGACGGGCTTGAGGCCGACGATGTTCTGATTGTTACTCGCCTCGATCGGTTGTGCAGAAATGCGATGGATGTTGACGCCCCAATCGCCCGCTTGCCGGCTCTGAGCGTGCGCGTCTATTGTCTGCAGCCCGGCGGAGCCGATCCAACCAGCCCGGCCGGCCAGATGACGATGTGCGTAATCAGCGCCATGTCGCAGTTTGAACGCGATCTGCTAATGGAGCGGACGCAAGCCGAACGTATCCACCCGGCGAAGACCGCCTTGCGGGATTAGGAATGCTCTTTGATTTTAGCGACGTTTTTAAGTGTGTCGCAAAGGACGTGGTCG
>DAHWBL010000135.1 GCA_027323595.1 Acetobacteraceae bacterium
GCCTCGCCTTCGCCGACCGCGATCGCTGGATCGGTGATCCCGCCTTCACCGCGGTTCCCACCGAGGGGCTGCTCGATCCGACCTATCTGGCCTCCCGCGCCAGGCTGATCGACCCGTCGCACGCCCTGCCCGACCCGCCCGCCGGCACACCGCCTGGCGCAACCACTGCGCCACCGCGCGCGCCCGCCCAGCCCGAAGGCGGCACCAGCCACATCGCCATCCTCGACCGCGCCGGCAACGCGGTCTCCTTCACCACCACCATCGAAGGCCCGTTTGGCGCCCATGTGCTCGCGCATGGCATCCTGCTCAACAACGAGCTGACCGATTTCGCCTTCATCCCCAGCCGCGACGGCAGGCTGCTCGCCAACCGCGTCGAAGGCGGCAAGCGCCCGCGCAGCTCCACCGCGCCGGCGCTGCTGCTCAACCGCGACAACAGCCTGCGCGCCATCGTCGGCTCGGCCGGTGGCGGGCGCATCATCGGCTACGTCACCCAGACGCTGCTTGCCCTGCTCGCCGGCGCCGACCCCGCCCGCGCCGTGGGCGCGCCACACATCGGCGCGCTGGGCAGCCTTGCCGAACTGGAGGCCGACACCGACGCCGCCGGTCTCGCCGCCGCCCTGCGCGCACGCGGGGAAAGCGTGCGCACGCCACGGATGAATTCCGGCACCGAGCTGATCGTACTTACCCCGCGTGGCCCGCTCGGGGCGAGCGACCCGCGGCGCGATGGCGTGGCGGCGCGCGAGTAGCGGCCGGTCACCAGCCATATGCGAAAAACTGTTGTTGGCAGCCGCGACCCGGTGTGAAGCTGCCCGCTCATCACAGGATCGCCGCCATGCCCGCCCCCGACATCGCCAACGCCCCGCGTATGGACGCCTACTGGATGCCCTTCACCGCCAACCGCCAGTTCAAGGCCGCACCGCGGCTGCTGGTCCGCGCCGAGGGCATGTTCTACACCGCCGAGGACGGCCACGAGGTGCTGGATGGCACCGCGGGTCTGTGGTGCGTCAATGCCGGCCATGGCCGCCACCGCATCGCCGAAGCGGTTCGCCACCAGCTCGCCACGCTCGATTTCGCGCCGGCGTTTCAGATGGGCCATCCGATCGCCTTCGAATTCGCCGAGCGTCTGGCAGCGATCGCGCCGGCCGGCCTTGATCGTGTATTTTTCACCAATTCCGGATCCGAATCCGTTGATACGGCATTGAAGATCGCGCTCGCCTATCAGCGCGCGATCGGACAGGGCACCCGCACCAGGCTGATCGGCCGCGAGCGCGGCTACCACGGCGTCGGCTTTGGCGGCATGTCGGTCGGTGGCATCGGCAACAACCGCCGGGCCTTCGGCGCGCAACTGCCCGGCGTCGATCATCTGCGCCACACCCACGATCTCTCCCGCAACGCGTTCGTGCGCGGCCAGCCCGAGCATGGCGCGGAACTGGCCGACGATCTGGAGCGCCTGGTCGCGCTGCACGGCGCGGACACCATCGCCGCGGTGATCGTCGAGCCTGTTGCCGGATCGACCGGGGTTCTGATCCCGCCGAAACATTACCTTGAACGTCTGCGCGCGCTGTGCAGCCGCCACGGCATTCTGCTGATCTTCGATGAAGTGATCACCGGCTTCGGCCGCATGGGCACGCCCTTTGCCACCGGATATTTCGGTGTCGCCCCGGACCTCGTCACCACCGCCAAAGGCCTGACCAACGGCACCGTGCCGATGGGCGCGGTGTTCACCAGCCGCGCGGTGCACGATGCGCTGATGATCGGCCCGTCAGGGGCGATCGAGCTGTTCCACGGCTACACTTATTCGGGACACCCACTCGCCTGCGCCGCCGGGCTCGCCACGCTCGACATCTACGCCGAGGAAGGGCTGCTGACCCGCGCGGCGTCGATCGAGGCGCAGTGGCACGCGGCCCTGCATGGGCTGCGCGACGCGCGCCACGTGATCGACATCCGCACCATTGGGCTGATCGCGGGGATCGAACTGGAACCGCGCCAGACCGCACCCGGCGCGCGGGCCTATGAGCTGTTCGTCGATTGCTTCGACAAGGGACTGCTGGTGCGGGTCACCGGCGACATCGTCGCGCTCTCGCCGCCATTGATCGTCGAGACGTCGCACATCGATCGTATGGTCGCCACGCTGCGCGCCGCGCTTGCCCGGCTGGAGTGAACGGCGCGCGCATCACGCTTTCAGATAGGCGATCACCATGTCCGCCACCAGCTTTTCATATTCCTCGATTTGGGCGGCGCTGAACAGGTCGCGGCCGAACACCGCGCCCAGCGTGTGGCGATTGGAGCAATAGAAATAGGTGGCTCCTGACAGCGCGACATAGAACCCGACCGGATCGACATCGGCGCGAAAAACCCCTCCGCGCGCGCCTTCGCCGATGAGGCGGGAGATGTCGGCAATCAGCGGATTATACAGCGACGGAACCATCGCCGAGCGCCGCACATGACGCCCTTTTTGAAGATTTTCCTCGTTCATCATGGCGACGATCTGCGGCTCCTCGCGAAAGCTGCGAAACGTCTCGATCGCGAGCTGACGGATGCCCTCCTCCGGACCTAGCCCGGCGAGCGCGATCTGGTTCTGCCGCTGTCGAAGCCGCTCATACATGCGCTCCAGAGCCGCGACGTAGAGCGATTCCTTGGTGCGAAAATAATGAAAAATGAGGCCCTTGGTGACCTTTCCCCGTTGCGCGACGGCATCGAGGCGCGCGCCGGCGAAGCCGCGCGCGGTGAATTCGCGGATGGCAGCCGCCAGAATTCTCGCCCGGGTCTGCGCCGCGTCGCGCTGTCGGGGCTTTTGTGGCGCCATTTCCCCTTGACTCCCCTCGGTCGTGGCAACCAGTATTCATTAACTGGTCAGTTGGTCAACAAAAGGGGCATTGCAGGCTGGGCACGCGCGACGACACCCACGGTGTGCGCATCGGCGTCGATGTTGGCGGCACCTTTACCGACGTCGTGCTCACCCTGCCGCACGGCGAGGTTCGGCTCGCCAAGGTCACCACCACCGCACACGACCCTGGAATTGGTGTGGCCGAAGCGGTGATGCGGGTTCTGCGCGAGGCCGGCGTCGCGCCCGGCGCGGTCAGCGGCATCGTTCATGGCACCACCGTCGCCTCGAACACCATCCTGCAAAAATCTGGCGCGCGCACCGGGCTCCTGACCACCCAGGGCTTCGCCGACGTGCTCGAGATCGGGCGCATCCGCACGCCAGACATGTTCGATCTGTCCTGGTCCAAGCCCGAGCCGCTGGTGCCCCGACGCTGGCGCCTTGGCGTGCCCGAACGCATCGCCGCCGATGGCGGCATCATCTGCCCGCTGGATGTCGGTGCCGTGCGCGAGGCCGCGCGTTTTTTCCGTGCCGAGGCGGTCGAGGCCGTGGCGATCTGCTTTATCAACAGCCACGTCAATGCCGCGCACGAACGCGCCGCACTCGCCATCCTGCGCGACGCCGCCCCTGACCTGATGCTGACCGCATCATGCGACGTGCTTGCCGAGATCAAGGAATATGAGCGCACCTCCACCGCGGTGGTGAACGCCTATCTGCTGCCGGCGATGCGGTCCTACCTCGCGCGCCTGGCCGGGCGGCTTGCCGAACAGGGCGTGCATGCGCCGGTGCAGGTGATGTCCAGCAGCGGCGGCATGATCGGGCTTGGCACCGCCGGTGATTTTCCGGTGTTCGCGGTCGGTTCCGGGCCCGCCGGCGGCGTCACCGGCGCGGCGCGCCTCGAACAGAGCGGCGATCTCATCGTGTTCGACATGGGCGGCACCACCGCCAAGGCCGCGCTGATCGAGGCCGGTCGGCCGGCGCTGGTCACCGAATATGAATTTCGCGACGGCATCAGCACCCCGTCACGATTCACCAAAGGTGGCGGCTATATGCTGAAGGTTCCGGCCATCGACATCGCCGAGGTCGGCGCCGGCGGCGGCAGCATCGCCAGCATCGACACCGGCGGGCTGCTCCAGGTCGGCCCGCTCAGCGCCGGCGGCGATCCCGGCCCGGCCTGCTATGGCCGCGGCAACGACCGACCCACCGTCACCGACGCCAACATGGTGCTGGGGCTGCTCAATCCGCGCGCGCTCGCCGGCGGCACCCTGCCGGTCGATCCTGCCCTGTCCGAACGCGCCATCCGCACGCACATCGCCGATCCATTGGGCATCGGCGTGATCGCCGCGGCGCACGGCATCCGCGCGGTGGCCAACGCCGGCATGGCCCGCGCACTGCGCGCGGTGACGGTGGAGCGCGGACGCGATCCGCGCGAGATGGCGCTGATGGCCTTCGGCGGCGGCGGCCCGCTGCATGCGGTCGATGTCGCGCGAGCGCTTGGCATATCGCGGGTAATCATCAGCCCGATGTCTGGCGTGTTCTGCGCCGCCGGCATGCTCGCCGCCGATGTCGAGCGCAGCCTCGTGCGGCCGGTGCTGACACCGCTGAGCGCGCTTGCCCCGGCCGCGCTGGCAACCACCATCGCCTCGCTGCGCGCGCAAGGGCTGCGCGAACTCGCCGGCGAGGGCTTTGCCGCCAACGATGTGCAACTGCGTTTCTCCGCCGACCTGCGCTATCTGGGCCAGTCCAGCGAATTAACGGTACCGCTCGCCTCACCAGAGATGAACGACGCGGCATTGGACGCACTCGCACGCGCATTCCGCGCGCTCTACGCGACGACCTTTGGCTACGACTCACGCGACCCGCTGGAACTCGTCACCATGCGGCTGGTGGCCATCGGCGTGGTCGATCGGCGGCTGGCATTCGACAATGTGCGGCTCGACCCGTCGGCCCTGGATGGCAGCCAGGGGTTGCGTGCGGTATATTTCGATCCGCACCAGCCGGCGGTACAAACCAGGCTGCTGCCACGTGCCGCGATTGTCGATGCGCCGGTTGCCGGACCGGTGCTGATCGAAAGCTACGACACCACCATCATCGTTCCACCCGGCATGAGCGCGCGCTGCGGTCCCGCCGGCGCGATCCTGATCGAGGTGCCGGCCGATGTCTGACGTCCCACCCCCGCTGCTCGACCCGATCGGTTTTGCGGTGATGAAGCACGCGATCGACGCCATCGTGGATGAGGTTGCCTATACCGTGCTGCGCACCGCGCGCTCGGAGATCGTCAAGGACGTGATGGATTTCTCCGCCGCGATCTGCGATGCGGATGGCGAAATGGTTGGCCAGGCCAAGACCATCGCCCAGCATCTCGGCGCGATCCCCGAGGCGATGGCATCGGTGCGAGAAAAATGGTCCGGCCGGCTCGCCCCCGGTGACGCGGTGATCCTCAACGATCCTTATCTCGGCGGCATGCATCTGCCGGATATTTTCATGTTTTATCCGGTGTTCGCGAACGATGCCGTGCTGGCCTGGGTGGTGGTGATCTGCCACCACACCGATGTCGGCGGGCGCGTGCCCGGATCGAACGCCGCTGACAGCACCGAGATATTTCAGGAGGGGCTGCGTCTGCCGCCGCTGCGCCTGTTCCATGCCGGGGTGATGGACGAGGCGCTCGGTGCGCTCATCGCGCTCAATGTGCGTGTGCCCGACAGGGTTCTGGGCGATCTCCACGCGCAATTCAGCGCCTGCACCGTCGGCGCGCGCGAAATCGGCCGGCTCGTCGCGCGCCACGGCGTGGCCTCGCTGCGCGCGCACATGGCGGCATTGCTCGACTACGCCGAACGAATGGCCCGCGCTGAGATCGCCACCTGGCCGCGCGGCACCTTCCACTTCACCGACCACATCGACAGCGACGGTCTGGACGATGCTCCGGTGCGGCTGTGCGTCGCGGTGACGGTCAGCGACAGCGGGCTCGATGTCAGTTGGGATGGCACATCGCCGCAGGTGCGTGCCGCGATCAATTCCACGCTCTCCTTCACCAAGAGCAACACGTTCCTGTCGGTGCGCTGCGCACTGAAGGGTGACATCCCAAACAACGCCGGCGTGTTTCGCTGCATCCGCGTCACCGCGCCCGAGGCAAGCGTGCTCAACCCGCGCAGCCCGGCACCAGTGGCAGCGCGCGCGCTCACCGGATATCGCGTCATGGACACGATGTTTGGCGCCCTCGCGCAGATCGTGCCGCACATCATCCCCGCGGCCGGCGAGGGCGGCAACACCGTCGTGGTGCTGGGCGGCGCGCGGACGGACGGGTCCGCGTTCATCGTCGTTGACATGATCAGCGGCTGCTGGGGCGGCCGGCCGGATCGCGATGGCGTGGAGGCGATCACCAATCCTTCGCAGAACCTGTCGAACGCGCCGGTCGAGGTGCTGGAACGGCAACATCCGGTGCGCATCGAGGAATATGCGCTGGTGCCCGACAGTTGCGGACCCGGGCGGTTTCGCGGCGGGCTCGGCCTGCGCCGCAGCTATCGCCTGCTGGCGGACGAAGCAGTGTTGCAAATCCGTGCCGACCGCGTTGCCTTCGCACCTTATGGGCTGGCTGGCGGCGGACCGGGTTCTCCCGGCGGCAACTGGATCGGCGAAGGCAACGCGCGCCGTACGCTGCCTGGCAAGGTGACCATGCGGGCGGTGCGCGGCGACCTTGTGACCCACCACCAGGCCGGCGGCGGCGGACATGGATCACCCCTGCTGCGCGATCCGCTCGCGGTATGGCACGATGTCTGGAACGGCAAGATCAGTGCCGACTACGCCCGCCGGCATCACGGTGTCGTGGGCGACGGCGCGACACCCGACCTGGAGGCAACGGCGCGCCTGCGCCACGACATGGAGGACATAACATGACCATCCGTCTCGCGCGCCGGGCGACCCTTGCGGGGCTTGCCGCCAGCGCCGTCACCATGCGTGCACGCGCGCAACCTCTTGATCCCCTCAGTGTGCGTCTGGATTTTTCGCCCTGGGGGGTGCAGGCGGCGATGCATCTGGCGAACGTAAAGGGCTGGTTCGCCGAGGCGCATCTCGCCGTCGATGTCCAGGACGGACGCGGCTCGGGCAACACGCTGCAACTGGTCAATGCCGGTCAGGTAGATGTCGGCCAGATTCAGATCGGGCTGATCGGCCAGGCGCGCGGCACCGGTGCCACGGTGCGCAGCTTTGCGGGCTGGTGCCGCCGCACCGACCTCGCGGTGATGGTGGATCAGGACTCGCCGCTGACCAAGGTCGCGGATTTCCGTGGCCACAGCATCGTTGTTTTCGCGGCCAGCCCCTGGGCGCCGTTCATCGATCTGTGGCTGAAGCGCGGCGGGCTGGACCGCGCCAGCGTGAATCTGATGATCGTGGACCCCGCCGCGCTGTGGGGCACCTACAGCACCCGCCGCGCCGAGGCGCTGATGTCCACGCCACCCTCGGCATTGCCGGTGGTCAACCCGACCCGCAAATCCCGCGCGATCCTGGCCGAGGACGCGGGAATTCATTATCCGAGCTACGGGCTGGTGGCGACGGAAGCGGTGCTCGCCACCAAGGCCGCGGCACTGCGCCGACTGGTCGCGGTGCAACAGCGCGCGTGGCAGCATCTGCGCGCGGGCGGTGTGCGCGACGGTGCGCAGGCGATGATCGCCGCACGTCCCGACGCGAAGCTGGACGCGGCGGTGCTTGAGGATCAGATCACGCTCTCGCTCGATTTTTTCGATACGCCGGCAACCCGCGGCAAGCCGATCGGCTGGCAGGCGGACAGCGACTGGCAGGCCGCGCTGGGGTCGCTTGAAGAAGCCGGCGCGGTGAAGCCGGGCTGGAAAACCAACGAATATTTCAGCAACGACTTCATCACGGCGTGATCCGCGTGTCCGTCCCGTGTATTTCCATCGCGGGCGGCGAAAAGCTCTACCCGAGCAGCCGCGGCGCGATCATGGCCCTGCGCGGGATCGATCTCGATGTCGCGGATGGCGAGTTCGTGTCGCTGCTTGGCCCCTCGGGCTGCGGCAAAAGCACGCTGCTGCGCTGCATCGCCGGGCTCGAACAACTCAGCGCCGGCACCGCATCGATCCATGGCCAGCCGATCCTCTCTCCGCCAGACGGAATCGCCATGGTGTTCCAGCGCGATGCGCTGCTGGACTGGCGCAGCATCATCGGCAACGTCGTGATCGCCGCACAGCTGCGCGGCCACCGCGCCGCCCTGTATCGCGATCGAGGCATGGCACTGCTGGAGCGTTTTGGATTGGCCGGCTTTGCCGACCGCTATCCGTGGGAACTCTCCGGCGGCATGCGCCAGCGCGTGGCAATCTGTCGGGCGTTGCTGATGGAGCCCACCATCCTGCTGATGGATGAGCCTTTCGGCGCGCTCGATGCAATGACGCGCGACGATCTCAATGTCGAACTGATCCGCATGTGGCAGGCATCCCGCCGCACCGTGGTGTTCGTCACGCATTCGATCGCCGAGGCGGTGTTCCTGTCGGATCGCATCGCGGTGCTGTCACGCGGGCCGGGGCGGATCGAGGAACTGATGAAGGTTGACCTGCCGCGGCCGCGCGATCTCGGCGTGCGCGAAACACCGGCCTTCGCCGCCCATGTCGCGCATCTGCGCGCCGTCTTCACCAGGCTTGGGCTGATGACGACATGAACGACCCGGATACGAAACTTCACAACTCCGCCGTCACCGCCATGGTGTTCGTGGCGTTGCTGCTGGCCTGGGAGGTCGGCGTGCGGATCAGCGGCGTGGCACCGATTCTGTTACCGGCACCCTCGGCGGTGGCTCGCGAGCTTGCCAATGCGCCAGGCTTCTTTCTGCGCGAGAGTGCCTATACGGTGGTCTCGACACTCGCGGGATTCGCGCTCGCGCTGCTGATCGGGGTGGTGCTCGCGATCGCTATCGTCGGGTCGCGCTGGCTGGAACGGTTGATCTGGACGGTTCTCGTCGTGCTCAACAGTTTGCCGAAGGTGGCGCTCGCGCCGCTGTTCGTCATCTGGATGGGCCTCGGAGTCGCGCCAAAGGTCGCTGTCGCGGTTTTGCTCGCCTTGTTCTCGATCGTCGTGGACACGGTGCTGGGCTTGCGCACCGTCGACCCGGACGTGACCGCCCTGGTGCGCATCAGCCGCGCCGGCTGGCTGCGCGAGATGCTCCTGATCCGCCTGCCGGGCGCCCTGCCCGCGCTGTTCGCCGGCATGAAGGTCGCCATCAGCTTTGCGTTGGTCGGTGCGATCGTTGGCGAATTCGTCGGTGGCTCCTCGGGACTTGGCACGGTGATCCTGATCGCGCAGGGCCAGTTCGACACCACCCGCGTTTTCGCCGCACTGGTGCTGCTCGGCATCATCGGCGCAGCGCTGTTCCATCTTCTCGAGATCGCCGAGCGGCTGCTGATCCCGTGGCATTTGTCGCAACGCTCCAGATAGCCCTTTGAACGCCTGGTCTTGACCAGACATGGCCAAACCGGCCATCCATCGCGCCGGATCAATCACTGGCGGCATCGCCATGATGCCACCGCCATCATGAACCCGTTGGTGATGTTGGAAATCATGACAAATCGACATTGACCGTGCCACACCGTGACCATCATAAAACATCAATCCGCCGCGACCGGCATTTCGCCAGTCGCGTTCTGGCAATCATCGCCCTCGGCCTGCTCGCATCCTGCGCCAGCTACAGCAAGCTGCCACTGCCAGAGACCGCCGATCTGCCGGCCTCGCTCGCGGGGTTGCACCACGACGGCGTGGACGTGCAGGCACCGCTCAGCGTGTCGTCGGTGGCGACGCTGGCGGTGATCAACAGCCCCGATCTGGTGGCCACCCGCGCACAGCATGGCGTGGCCCAGGCGCAAGTGATCTCCGCCGGAATCCTGCCCAATCCGCAGATTTACGGAT
>DAHWBL010000182.1 GCA_027323595.1 Acetobacteraceae bacterium
ATAGCCGATGCCGCCGCGCGCCGCCTGTTGCGGTCGGCAGCCGGTGATGTCGCGGCCGCGCCACAGGATTTTTCCTTGTGTGGGTTTGAGAAATCCCATGATGGTTTGCAGGGTGGTGGTTTTCCCCGCGCCGTTGCGGCCGAGCAGGCTGGCGATCTGGCCCGATGCGACCGACAGGCTTATCCCGGCCAGAACCTCGCCCTCGCCGTGCCCGGCATGGATATCATGCAGTTCCAGCAGCGCGCTCATGTGCGCCGGCCGCCTAGATAAACCTCGCGCACCGCGGGGTCGGCGGTGATCTGCGCGGGCGTGCCGCTGGCCAGAACCGCGCCGCGATGCAGGACCGTGATGCGGTGGGCGAGGGCGAAAACCACATCCATGTCGTGCTCGACGAGAAGAATGGCAATGCTGGCCGGCAGCGAGGCGATCAGGTCGGCGATCTGGCGGGTTTCGGTGGGCGAGATGCCGGAGGTTGGCTCGTCGAGCAGCAGCACCTTGGGCTCGCAGGCAAGGGCGATGGCGATTTCGAGCTGGCGGCACTCGCCGTAGGACAGCGCACGCACCGCGATGCGCGCGCGACCGGCGAGGCCGACGCGGCTGAGGCTGGCTTCGGCGAGATCGGCCAGCTCATGACGATCGCTGATGCGCACGAAGGGGTTCCAGCGTGGACCGTGGCGCGA
Source organism: Acetobacteraceae bacterium (assembly GCA_027323595.1). Taxonomy (GTDB): domain Bacteria; phylum Pseudomonadota; class Alphaproteobacteria; order Acetobacterales; family Acetobacteraceae; genus CAIVDX01. The sequence goes on from DAHWBL010000182.1 coordinate 681, forward strand.
TTGCACCGCGAGGCGGACATTTTCATGTGCCGTGAGGTCGCGAAACAGGGTGTTGCGCTGGAACGCGCGGGCAAGGCCAAGCCGGCAGATGCGCTCGGGCGGCAGTCCGTCGATTTTGTGCCCGTCCAGACGGATGCTGCCGGCATCCGGCGCGAGCTGGCCGGCGAGCTGGTGGACCAGGCTGGTTTTGCCGGCCCCGTTGGGGCCGATCAGCGCGTGGCGTTCCCCGGCCACCAGATCGAGGTTCACATTGTCGGTGACGACGAGGCTGCCGAAGGATTTACGCAGGCCGCGGATTTCGAGCGCGGTCACTTGCGGCCACCAAGCAGGCCGCGCGGACGAAACAGGACGCTGGCGACAAAAGCGATGCCGACCGCGGCCAGCCAGTGCGTGGTCCAGGAGCTGACAAGGTTTTTGGCGAGCAGGAAGATTGCCGCGCCGAGCACCGGGCCGGTGAGGGTGCCCACGCCGCCCAGCACCACCATGACCAGTGCCTCGCCCGAACGTGTCCAGTACAGAACGTCGGCGCTGATGAAGCCGGAGAAGATGGCGAACAACGCGCCCGCGAAGCCGGCGAAGGCGCTGGCGATGGTGAAGCTGGTGATGCGGTAGAGATGAATGGGATAGCCGATGGCGCGCATGCGCGTGGGGTTTTGCCGGATGCCGATGAAAATCTGGCCGAGCGGCGAGGCGACCAGGCGCGCGAGCGCGGCGTAGCTCGCGGCAAAGCAGGGCAACACCGCCCAATACATCACCTCCGGCCGATCGAGCGACCAGGGACCGATGCTGGGCGCATCGAACCCGCCGATCCCGTCGCTGCCGCCGGTGACGCCGCGCCAATGCATGGCGAGCGCGTAGAAAAGCTGGCTGAAGGCCATGGTGAGCATCAGAAACGACACGCCGCCTGCGCGGGTGCACAGCGCGCCGATGAGCGCGCCGGTGGCGGCGGTGAAAAGGATTGCGGCCGGGATGCACCATAGCGGATTGATGCCGACAGTGACGGCAAGAATGACGACCACATACGCGCCAAGACCGAAGAACAGCGCGTGACCGAACGAGATGAGGCCGGTGAAGCCGATCAGCAGATCGAGGCTGAGGGCGAAGATGGCGGTGATCAGGATTTCGGTGAGCAGACCGGTGCCGTAACGACCAAGCATGGGCGGTGCGACCGCAAGCAGCGCCAGCGCAAGCCACGGCCAATGCCGCCGCAGTGCGTCAGACATCGGCAAGTTGCCCGAACAGTCCGCGCGGGCGGGCCAGGAGCAGCGCGATCATCACCGCGTAGACCATGAAGCTCGCGAACTCCGGCAGATAGGCGCGGCCGAAATT
>DAHWBL010000190.1 GCA_027323595.1 Acetobacteraceae bacterium
TGCCGCGCGGCAAGGTCGCCACCGTCTGTTTGTGCTGCGCGTAGGGACCAAAGCGGCCCTTGCGCACCAGCACCGGCTCCTGGTCGGCCGGGTGGGGCCCGAGCTGGCGGATCGAGGCGGCCTTGCGCGCCAGCACATCGACGGCGCGGTTGAGCCCCAGGGTGATCACGTCGTCGTCGCGGTCGAGCGAGGCGAAGATGGCGCCCATCTTCACATACGGGCCGAACCGGCCGATGCCGGCCTCGATGCGGTCGCCGGTCTCGGGGTGCAGCCCGACCAGGCGCGGCAGCGACAGCAGCCCCAGCGCCTGCTCCAGCGTGATGCTGTCGCCCTCCATGCCGCGCGGCAGCGACATGCGCTTGGGCTTTTCCTTGCCCTGCGGCTCGCCCTGCTGGACGTAGAGCCCATAGGGGCCGCGCCGGACCGCGATCTCCTCGCCGGTGTCGGGATTGGTGCCGAGCGCGCGCACGCCCTCGCGCAGCGTGTCGGTGGCGCCGTCATCGCCTTCGATGGCGAGTTTTCGGGTGTATTGGCAGGCCGGGTAATTGTTGCAGCCGATGAAGCTGCCATAGCGGCCCAGCCGCAGCCCCAGCCGCCCCTTGCCGCAGGACGGGCACAGGCGCGGATCGACGCCGTCGGCGCGCGGCGGAAAGAAATGCGGACCCAGATCGCGATCGAGCGCGTCGATCACGTCGGAAATCTTGAGGTCCTTGGTCTGGTCGATGGCGTGCGAGAAATCCTTCCAGAAGGCGCGCATCACCGCCCGCCAGTCGGCGCGACCGTCGGAGATGTCGTCGAGCTTCTGCTCCAGATCGGCGGTAAAGCCGGTATCGACATATTTCTCGAAAAAGCTGGTCAGAAACGCGGTGACCAGTCGGCCGCGATCTTCCGGCACGAAGCGCTTGTTCTCCATGCGCACATACAACCGGTCGCGCAGTACCGTCAGGATCGAGGCATAGGTGGAGGGGCGGCCGATGCCCAGCTCCTCCATTTTCTTCACCAGCGAGGCTTCCGAATAACGCGGCGGCGGCTGGGTGAAATGCTGGCTGGCGGCAACCGCGGGGCGATCCGGCTGGTCGGCGTCGAGGCGCAGCGGGTCGCGCTCGGCCATCGGCGGCAGCATGCGCGCGTCATCGTCGTCGGCGTCGTCGTCGCGGTCCTCGCGATAGAGCTTGAGGAAGCCATCGAACACCAGCACCGAGCCGGTGGCGCGCAATTTCGTCGGGCCATCGGCGATCTCGACGGCGACCTGATCGAGTTCGGCGGACTGCATCTGGCTGGCCAGCGCGCGTTTCCAGATCAATTCGTAGAGTCGGCGCTGGTCCGACGACAGCCGGCCGACCAGATGGTCGGGCGCGCGGCTGATCTCGGTCGGGCGGATGGCTTCGTGCGCTTCCTGCGCGTTCTTTGCCTTGCTGGTGTATTCGCGCGCGCTCGCCGGCAGGTAGGCGGCGCCGAAATCGGCCCGGATATGGCCGCGGATGGCGTCGATCGCCTCGCGCGCCATCTGCACGCCGTCGGTACGCATGTAGGTGATCAGCCCGACGGTCTCGCCGCCGATGTCGATGCCTTCGTAGAGCTGCTGCGCCAGCCGCATGGTCTGCTGCGCGCCGAAGCCCAGCTTGCGGCTGGCCTCCTGCTGGAGGGTGGAGGTGGTGAACGGCGCGGGCGGATTGCGGCGGCTGCGCTTGCGCTCGACCGAGGCGACACTGAGGCTGCTGGCGGCGACGCGGGCGCGGGCGGCCTCGGCGGCGGCGGCATTGTTGATGTCGAACTGGTCGAGCTTGCGGCCGTCCAGATGGGTGAGCCTGGCGGTGAAGGGAGCGCCCGCCGGGGTCAGCAGCTGCGCCTCGATGGTCCAGTATTCGCGGGCGCGGAACAGCTCGATCTCGGCCTCGCGGTCGCTGATCAGCCGCAGCGCCAGCGACTGCTCGCGCCCGGCGCTGCGGCTGCCCGGCAGCTTGCGCCACAGCACCGGCGAGAGGGTGAAGCCGACCAGATAATCCAGCGCGCGGCGCGCCAGATAGGCCTCGATCAGCGGCATATCGAGGTCACGCGGATGCGCCACCGCGTGGGTGACGGCGTTGCGGGTGATCTCGTTGAAGGTGATGCGCCGGACGGTGATGCCCTTCAGCGCCCGCTGTTCCTGCAACATCGCCTGGACGTGCCACGAGATCGCCTCGCCCTCGCGGTCGGGGTCGGTGGCCAGATAAAGCGTGTGGGCGCCCTTGAGCGCCTTGGCGATCGCCGAGATCTGGCGGTTGCCGCGCTCATCGGCGGCCCAGTCCATGGCGAAATCCTCGTCCGGGCGGACCGAGCCGTCCTTGGGAGGCAGGTCGCGGACATGGCCAAAGCTGGCGAGAACGGTGAAGTTCGCGCCGAGATACTTGTTGATGGTCTTGGCCTTGGCCGGCGATTCGACGACGACGACGTCTGACATGGTTTCCTGACGTTGGTTGGGGCGCGGCAGACGCGGCGCGGCCTTTATGCCGGTGTGGCGCCGGCGATCGGCGGGCGCAACAGGGCAATCTGACCACCTGGAAGCATGTCCAGGCGGCCGGCCAGCTCCAGATCGGCGAGCACACCCATCACGGTGGACAGCGGTAACTGGCAGCCCGCCACCAGATCGTCAACCGAGCACGGGTCGGTGCCCAGCAGCCCGAGCACCGTGCGCATCGCGCCCGGATCATCGCCGGACCCTGGCGCGGGTCCGCTCACCACCGCCCGGGCGGGCGGCGGTGGCGGGTGGCCGGGGCTGAATTCCGCCAGGATATCGGCGGCGGTCTCGGTCAGGATCGCGCCGTTGCGCAGCAGCCCGTTGGTGCCGCGATGGCGCGGATCGAGCGGCGATCCGGGGACCGCGAAAATATCCCGCCCGGCATCGGCGGCCATGCGCGCGGTGATCAGGCTGCCCGAGCGCGGCGCCGCCTCCACCACCAGCGTGCCGGCGGTGAGCCCGGCGATCAGGCGGTTGCGGCGGGGAAAATGGCGCTCGCGCGGGGCGGTGCCCAGCGGTGCCTCGGCGATCACCGCGCCGGCGGTGGCGATGCGTGCCTGCAAATCCGCGTTTTCGGGCGGATAAGGCCGGTCGAGCCCGCCGGCGATGGCGGCGATGGTGTGGCCGGTGGTGAGCGCGCCCTCATGTGCCGCGGTGTCGATGCCGCGCGCGAGGCCCGAGACGACCACCAGCCCGGCGGCGGCGAGATCGGCCGCGATGGCCGCGGCGATGCGGCGGCCGTTGATGCTGGCATTGCGCGCGCCGACAATGGCCACCGCCGGCGCGCTCAGCAGCCCGACATCGCCCAGCACCGCGAGCGCCGGCGGCGCGTCGGCCAGTTCGGCCAGCAGCGGCGGGTAGTCGGGATCGTCATGGCACACGAACCGCCCGCCCAGCGCCGCAAGCCGGGCGATCTCGGTTTCGATCATCGCCACCGTCGGTGGCCGGGGCGGCTGGTCGCGGCCGGCGGCGCGGGCAAGACGCGGCAGCTCGGCGAGCGCGATCGACGGGTCGGCGAAGCGCGCCAGCAGCCGGCGGAAATTGATCGGCCCGACGCCCTCGGTGCGGGCAAGGCGCAGGGTGGCGACCAATGCGGCGTCCGGCCGGCTCACCGCGCGCCGATCCGGGGTTCGGTGCCGGCCGCGAGCCGGGCGATGTTCGCGCGATGGCGCAGCAGGATGACGACGCCGATCAGCCCCGCGAAACCGCCCATGGTGGCGCCGGCGAGCGCGAAGGCGAACGGCGGGGCGGCCAGACAGGCGGCGATGGCACCGACCGAGGACCGTCGGCTGGCGGCGACCGCGGCCAGCCACACGAGCACGGTGGCCAGCCCCACCGGCCAGGCGGCGGCGAACAGCAGCCCGGCACCGGTCGCCACCCCCTTGCCGCCCTTGAAGCGCAGCCACACCGGAAACAGATGGCCGGCGAGCGCGGCAAGCCCGACCAGCA
>DAHWBL010000229.1 GCA_027323595.1 Acetobacteraceae bacterium
ATGTTCGAGCTGTGCACGGCGCTGCGGGCCGACCCTCATAGCGCCGGGCGGCTGGGCTTCGTGCGCCACGGCGTGGCACCGGGCGATTGCGTGGAGGTGGGGTGGGACAGCATCGCCGCCCTGGTCGCGCGGCTTTCCACCGGCGCCGCCTCGACGGCGAGCCGGATGAGCCTCACCAGACCGCCACCGCCAGGCGGGATCAAGGGGCGGGTCGTGCGCGGCATACTCGGCCTGCCGCGCGAAGTGGAAGAGCCGCTCGGCGCGATTCTGCGCAGCCATTTCGCCGCGATCAAAAGCTGGGTTCAGCTGGTCCGCGGCATCGTCGCGCTGGCGCGCCGGCGGCGGCGGGTCGTTGCTGGCGATGCCGCCCCGATCCGGCCCGGCGACATGCTGCTGCTGCTCGGCTCGCCGTGGGCGCTGCCCGATCATGTCGGCTGGATCGATGCGGCGACGCAACGCCACGGGCTGCGGGTGGCGCTGCTGGTGTATGATCTGATCCAGCTGCGCTTCGAGGAATTCTTCGATCCGATCGGGGTCGAGCGCTTTCGCGCCTGGCTCGACGCGATATTGCCACGGTGCGAGGCGATCTTCGCCATCTCGCACGCCACCGCCGCCGACACTGAATTACGGTTGCGCGAGATCGGCCTGTCCGACGCGCCACGGGTCGTCGCGTTGCCGATGGGCACCGGCTTCACCCCGGTCGCGCCGCTCATCTCGCCGGCGCTGCCCGCACCTGGCAGCTACGTGCTGATCGTGGGCACCATCGAGGCGCGCAAGAATCATCTGGCCGCGTTTCGCGCCTGGCGCCGGCTGCTCGCCACCATGCCGCGCGCGCAGGTGCCCAAACTGGTGTTCGCCGGCCGTCCTGGCGCGCTGGTGGCCGACCTGATGCAGCAGCTCGTCAACACGCATGGGCTGGGCGGCAAGATCATCGTCATCCCCGACGCGTGCGATGCGGAAATGACCGCGCTGTATGAGGGATGTCTGTTCACCCTGTTCCCCTCCTACGCGGAAGGCTGGGGGCTGCCGGTCAGCGAAAGTCTGGCGTTCGGCAAGCCCTGCCTGTGCGCGGACCGCACCTCGCTGCCCGAGGCCGGCATGGGGCTCGCGCGGCTGTTCGACCCTGATGACCTGAACGATCTGGTGGCACAGTTGCGGGCGCTGATCAGCAACCCCGACGACCTCGCGGACTGGACCGCGCGGGTGCGCGCGCAGTTCCGGCCGGTGCCATGGAGCCTGACCGCGCAGCGGCTGCTCGACGGCCTTGGAGCGGTTTCACCTTGACCGTCATCGGCATCAACGCTGTGAAACCGCTCCAGCCATGTGATGAGCGAGCAACTTTATCGCCCAGACCGAATCCGGTCTGCGCGATGTTGCTCTAGCCAGGCGCGAACATCGGCACCTTGAGGCCGTTGGCGCTATCGCGAAACACCACCCGCACGCGCTGGCCGATCGCGATCCGATCAAACGGACAATCGACGATGTTGCTGAGCATCGTGGGGCCTTCGTCGAGCGTGACGTAGGCGATGCAGTACGGCACCGCGACGCGGCGCAGGATGCTGAAGCTGTAGATCGTTCCGCTCCCGGATGATTCCCGGAACGCTGTGCGATCGGAAAAACAATGCGGGCAGATCGGGCGCGGCGGGAAATGCAGCTCGCCGCAATCGTCGCAGTGGCGCAGCAGCAGCACCCCGCGCGCGGTGGCGGCGAACCAGGGTTCGTCGTCCGGGCCGGGGGTGAGTTCGCAGATCGGGCGGTCGCTCATCAGCGTCGCTCCAGAATCACGGTGGCACTGCCATGGCGCGAGCCGAGCTGCCCGCCGGTGCCGTGGGCGATGGCAAGATCGCAGTTGGGCACCTGCACCTTCGGATGCGCCTCGCCGCGCAACTGGCGCACCGCCTCCAGCAGCTTGGTCATGCCGCCACGGTTGGAGGGGTGGTTGTTGCACAGCCCGCCGCCGTCGGTGTTGAACGCCAGCTTGCCCACCCCCGAGATCAGATTGCCGTCGGCGACAAACGCGCCGCCACGCCCCTTCTCGCAAAACCCGAGATCCTCCAACTGGATCAGCACGGTGATGGTGAAGCTGTCATAGATCGATGCGTATTTGATGTCCGCCGGCGTCACGCCGGCGGCGGCGAAGGCGCGCGGGCCCGACCAGGCGGCGCCGGAAAAAGTGAGGTCCACCCTGCCACCATCGAGATGCTTGGT
>DAHWBL010000240.1 GCA_027323595.1 Acetobacteraceae bacterium
GGACCGCCGCGTGGCGGCGGTGATTTCCTCGGGCGGCTGGGGCAACGGCGAGCGCAAGTTCCGTGGCCAGCATGTGGGCGAAGCGGCGTGGGCGAAATTCACCGCCATGCTCGCCGAAGGCAAGCGCGTGCGTGAGGCCACCGGCGCGTCGCTGATGGTGGACCGCTATGACATCGTGCCGATCCCCGGCGGGCTGCGCACCCATCTGGCCCCCGGCTCGGTGCAGCAGTTCCCCGCCGAGACGGCGCAGAGCATGTTCGATTTCCGCGCCGACGACGTGATCGGGCAGATCTCGCCGCGTCCGGTGTTGTTGCTGCACAGCTCGGTGGATTCCGTGACCCCCACGGAACAGTCGATCGAGATGTTCCGCCATGCCGGCCAGCCCTGCGACCTGCATCTGTTCGCCGAGACCGACCATTTCATGTTCGATGACGACAGCACCAGGGTTCGCTCGGTGCTGTTCGACTGGCTCGACCGCTACTTCCCCGTCCACAAAACCCCCGAGGCCGCATGATGACCCCGTTTTCCGTCACCACCGGCGATGGCGCCACCATCGCCGCCTTTCGCGGCGGGCGGGCCGGCGCGCCGGCGATGCTGCTGATCCATTCGCTGGCCATGTCGGCATCGTTCTGGGACCGGGTGGTGCCGCTGCTGGCCGACCGGTTCGAGCTGATCACGCTGGATTGTCGCGGCCATGGCGCCTCGACCCGCAGCCCCGGCCCCTATGACGTGCGCGGCTTCGCCGACGATGCAGCCGCCGTGCTCGACGCGGCGGGCATCGATCGCGCGCTGGTCGCCGGCTGTTCGATGGGCGGGTGCGTGGCCCTCGCCTTCGCCATCGCCCATCCCGGCCGCACCCGCGCGCTGGGGCTGATCGACACCACCGCCTGGTATGGCGCCGATGCGCCCGCCGCCTGGCGCCAGCGCGGCGAGCAGGGCGTGCGCCAGGGCCTCGCCTCGCTGGTGGCGTTTCAGACCACGCGCTGGTTCTCCGACGATTTCCGCGCCGACCACCCCGACATCGTGCAGGCGATGGTCGAGCTGTTCGTCGCCAACGATCCGCAGTGTTACGCGGCGAGTTGCGACATGCTCGGCGCGGCCGATCTGCGCGCCGGGCTGGCCGGGCTTGCCATGCCGGCCGCGGTGATCGTGGGAGCGGAGGATTACGCGACCCCGGTGGCGATGGCCGAGGCGCTGGCGGCGGGCATTTCTGGCGCCACCATCGAGATCATCGAGGCCGGGCGGCATCTGACGCCGGTGCAGTGTCCGGATCGGATCGCGGCGTTTCTGGCTGAATTGTCGGGCCGGTGAGCGGCCCGGTCATCGGCCAGGCGGCGCTGCATGATCTGCTGGCTTCGGTGTTCGCGCGCGCCGGCATGCCGGGCGGGCACGCGGGCGCGACCGCGTCGATGCTGGTGTGGGCGGAGCTGCGCGGGGTCGGCTCGCACGGGGTGACGCGGGTGCCGCGCTATCTGGAGATGATCGACAGCGGCGAGATCAATCCCACCGCCGAGCCGGTGGTGGACCGCGTTGCACCGGCGCTCGCGCGCATCGATGCCGGGCGCGGACCCGGTGCGGTGGCGCTGGGCGTGGCGGTGGACACCGCCGGGCAGATGGCGCGCGCCTGTGGCGCGGCGAGCGTGGTGGTGGCGCGCGCGACCCATGCCGGGGCGATCGGCATGCATGCCGCAGCCCTCGCCGAGCGCGGTTTCGCCGCCATCGTGATCGCCGCGGGCATGCCCAACATGGCCTATCACGGTGCCGCCAGCGCGAGCCTTGCCACCGCGCCGATCGCGCTTGCGGTGCCTGGCCCGCCCGGCGCGCCGCCGCTGCTGCTGGACATGGCGTCCGCCACGCTGGCGATGGGCCGGCTGGTGCAGATGCGCCGCGCCGGTGAGCGTCTGCCGGAAGGCTGGGCGCTGAGCCGCGCGGGCGAGCCCACCACCGACCCGGCGGAGGCGGCGATTCCGCTGCCGCTGGGGGGCGCGAAGGGCTCCGGCCTGTCGCTGCTGTTCGAGTGTCTGACCGGGGTTCTGGCCGGCGCGCCGGTGCTGATCGGCTATCTGGACGGGTCTGACCGCCGGCATGGCCAGACCGCGCTGGTGCATGCCATCGACATCGCGGTGCTGCGCCCGCTCGACGCGTTCCGCGCCGACATCGCCCGGCTGGTGGGCGCGATCCGCGCGCTGCCGCGGCAGAGCGGGGTGGCGGAGCTACTGCTGCCCGGCGAGCGCGGCGCGCGCATGGCGACGCGGCGCGCGCAGGCCGGCATTCCGGCCGGGGGCGCGTCCTTCACGGAACTGTGGAGCATCGCCGCGCGGCTGGGGGTTGGCGCGCCGACGCTTTCTTAACCTCGGGCGGTCATGGTGAGGGCCTCACCGCACCGGGGGCTGTCGGATGGCATCGTCGATCACACGCCGCACGCTGGGTTTGCGTGGGCGGATGCTGCTGGGTTTTGGCATGCTCGCCGCGCTGTCGGTGCTGCTCGCCGGCATCTCGGCGTTCGGCAACCGCCAGATCGACACCGCCATCACCCGCACCGCCGGCCCTTCCGCACTGGCCACCCGCAGCGCGCTGACCGCGATGAAGCTGCAGGAGTTGCGTGCCGCCCAGCAGCGATATGGCATCAGCGGCGACCCCGAGCAGATGACCATCCTGCGGGCGCAGCTGCGCGGCGCGGAGGAATCGCTCGCCGACGCCGAAGGCCGGGCGCAGGCCGATCCGGGCAACGATCCGGAAAGCACCGCGGCGGCGCCTTATTCGCACATGCTCGATCTGCTGCGGCGCTACCGGCTTTCGGTCGGCGGCTTCTCGGCGCAGATGCAGACCTCGCGCACCGCGCGGGACGACCTGGTGCGCGACAGCCAGCGCCTGGCCGCCGCCGCCACCACGCTGGTCGCCACCGCGGCGGACAGCGCGCAGCCCTTCGTCGCGGCGAACGCGGTGGAGGTGCAGGCCAAGGCCGGCATGGTGGAAAGCGGGGCCTGGCGGTTTCTGGCCACCTCCGACGCCGCCGGCGCGAGCCGGGTGTCGCGGCTGGTGAAGGACGCGCAGGAGGCGCTGGGCAGTCTGGTCGCCATCGCCGGGCCGGACGCGGCGCGGCTGGAGGGCGTGACCGACATCATGAAAGGCGCGCTCGACACCTTCGCCGGGCGGTTCGACACGCTGTCCTCGGCGCGGCTGGCGGCGATGCAGATCGAGCGGGAATCGATGATCCCGCTGGTCGATCAGCTGGTGAAGGCATCTGACGACCAGCGCGCGGTGGAGGTGTCCAAGCGCGGCGTGCTGGAGGCGGCGATGAAATCCTCGATGCATGCCACCGTGCTGATCGAGGCCGGGGTGGCGCTGGTCGGGCTGCTGATCGCGCTGCCGCTGGCCTGGTGGATCGCCGCCAACGTGACCCGCCCGGTGCTGGCGCTGACCGATGCGCTTAGACAGCTTTCCGCCGGGGCGCGCGACATCGATGTGCCGGCGCGCCAGCGCGGCGACGAAATCGGGCAGATGGCCCGCGCGGTGGAGATTTTGCGCCTCAGCGCGCAGGCGGCGGACCAGGCGGCGGCGGAGCGGGCCGCCGACCTCACCGCGCAGGCGGCGCGGGCGACCCGGCTCGGCGGACTGTCGGCGGAGTTCGAGCGTGAGGTGGGCGCGCTGCTGCACCGGCTGGACGCGGCGAGCGGGCAGTTGCGCGGCACCGCGCAGGTGATGCACGAGACCGCGGCGGACACCAACGAGCAATCCGACGCGGTCACCCGCGCGGCAGGCGAGGCGACCGGCAGCGTGCAGACCGTGGCGGCGGCGGCGGAGGAACTGTCCAGCTCCATCCACGAGATTTCGCGACAGGTGGCGAATTCCTCGGCGATCGCGCAGCAGGCCGCCACCGATGCCGGACGCACCGACGCGCTGGTCGGGCGGCTTGCCGACACCGCGCAGAAGATCGGCGAGGTGGTGGAGCTGATCAGCTCGATCGCCGGGCAGACCAATCTGCTTGCGCTCAACGCCACCATCGAGGCGGCGCGGGCGGGCGATGCGGGCAAGGGGTTCGCGGTGGTCGCCTCGGAGGTGAAGTCGCTCGCCGCGCAGACCGCGCGCGCGACCGGGGAGATCGGCGCGCAGATCAGCGCGATCCAGGCGGCGACCGGCGAGGCGGTGACCGCGATCGGCGGAATCTCGCGCACCATCAACGAGCTTTCGGGCATCGGCGCGTCGATCGCCGCCGCGGTCGAGCAGCAGGGTGCGGCGACCACCGAGATCGCGCGGTCGGTGCAGGAGGCGGCGGGGGGCACGCAACTGGTGGCGGACCGGATCGTGCGGGTGCGCCACGCCGCCGGTGAGACCGGCAACGCCGCCGGCGAGGTGCTGCGCGCCGCCGACGCGGTGGGGGGCCAGGCGGGCGATCTCAAAAAGATGGTCGAGGG
>DAHWBL010000300.1 GCA_027323595.1 Acetobacteraceae bacterium
GTTGCTGTCGGTGCCGGCGGCCGACCGGGAGTTGCTGCCGGAGGCAGCGGGCGGCGAGGGGATCACGGTTGTCGAGGATGAGGCGTATGCGCCGGAGATTCCGGCGGGGATGGGCGGGTGGATGCAGCAGCAGGTGTGCAAGCTGTCGGTGCATCACACCGGGTTTGCCGACGCCTATGTGACGATCGATTCGGATTCCTATTTCGTCGGGCCGCTGCGCGAGGAGCATGTGTTCGACGGTGAGCGGCGGCTGGTGGTGTACTCGAAGCTCTACACGGTGTTCGAGGCGCCGCCGGCGGGCAATGAGAATCTGCTGGCCTGCCTGCGCGACGAGGCGGCGATCGCGGTGGGGGACGCGCGGTATTTCGATTTGGCCGGCGGGTCTTTCGAGGGGTTCGATGAGCGGCTGGCCGGCTACCGCGAGCGCGCGGCGGCGGCGGGGGGCTATGAGGCGGCGGGGTTTGGCGCGCTGGAGCGTTCGGCCTGGCTGTTTGATCTGTTCGCGATACCCAACAACGCGATTTTGCAGCCGGGGCAGATTCTGCATGCGCCGTTCCTGGCCGGGTTCGAGGGGTTCATGGCGGATCAAGGGATGGGCCTGTCGGATGTGATCAAGCTGATTCCATGGGAATATAACTGGTATGCGGCCTACAGCATGACCGCGCACGCGGACGTGGCGCGCGGCGGCCTGTCGCTGATTTTGCATTTCGCCTCCGAGCCGGCGGTGGAGGCGGCGAAGGCGGCCGGGGTGAGTGCGGAGATGATCGGGCGGCGGTTTCCGATTTTGCAGATGGCGGCGCGGCATTTCGATCGGGAGGAGTTTTGAGGGTGGGTGGAGCGCTAGTATTTTCATCGCTTTATATCTTTTTGGTCGACCGTTGCCATCGGCATGTTTGTTGGCCACGCGTCAAGAAGATTTGTAATTTTTTTTCACTGAGGGGCGGCGGTGTCGATTTTTAGAAATGATGACGTGATGAATTTTGCAATGGGCATGACGCTTTTAAGCGTTGATCCACCGATCATATTTACCTCGACGACAAACCTGATTGAAATTCCGAGCGTAGAAAAGAGTACAATCGAGGTTCTGTGCGAAGTTTTTGCGGATTCTCCCATCCCACCATATTTCCTGATTTCGCCAAGCTGGCATTTCCCCGAAATCATCCGCGACAATCCGGCGGGAATCGCGATGCTGCGGTCCGCGCAGCGTCGAGCGGGAAAGCAAACCGTCATCATTCTTGGAAATGAGCCAGAAGACGAGGCGTTAGCGTCAAACTTAGAGTTCGGCTTCGCTAATGTCCATCAAAACGCGATGGTTGATGAGAGTACGTTTCAGCCGATTGAGAGCTGTCCGAAAGATTTTGACGCAATTTATAATGCGAAATTTTATTCATTCAAACAACACCGCCTAGCTTTACGCATTCGTCGCTTATGTTTGCTTTACGCCATGGCTGATCTTAGCGGAGGTGATATTTATAGCGAACTGCGCCAGTCGCTTCCCGAATCGGCTTTTCTTAATGGAGACCCACGCAACCCAGAGATGTTTGTTCGATTTGGGCGCGAGGACGTGAACGCGCAAATTAATCGAGCAAAGGTCGGCCTCGCATTGTCGCCGGTAGAGGGCGCCATGTATGCAAGCGCCGAGTATCTTTTCGCCGGCTTGCCGGTTGTGTCGATCCCGAACCGAGGGGGACGCGACGCCTTTGCCCATCCCGATCACTGGATCACCGCCCAGCCATATCCGGATGATATTGCGTCCGCGGTTGACGAGTTGATCGCGCGCCAACTTCCGCCGCACGAAATTCGGCGGGCCGCGTTAGAACGGGCGGCGATTTACCGAAACAATCTGGTCGTATTGATAAACCGCTTGCGTGAGGAGGCCCTGGTGGCTTCTGATTGGTCAACAGATTGGGGCTGGATTCGCCGATACCACGGCGGCTTCGATTATCAGACAATGCGAAATATCCGTGCCTATTACGAAAGAGCCGAATCGCAAGCGTGACAGACCGAACGCGGCGTGATTCGATGATTGGTCCAGCGAAAATCGTAGATAGTCACCGAATTGCTCCGCCTTGAAAATGCGGGGTTCGGGGCCGTCGGCCCCGGCGGGTCCAGGTCGGAGCCCGGTGCTTTGCGTGGCGGGATGCTCCCGCCCTACCGTTGTGGGGGCGGTGGCGCGGGCTCTACCCGAGGAGGAGGGGGCGGAGTTCGGCGGCGGTGGTTTGCAGGGCGGGCAGGGTGGTGGCGAGCAGTTGGGCTTGGGTGGTTTGGCTGGCCTGGGCGGAGGTGTTGAGCGCGGCGATGGTTCGGCCGGTGGCGGTGCGCAGGGGCACGGCGAGCGAGAGCAGGTCGATTTCCATTTCCTGGTTGACCAGGCAGTGGCCTTGCTGGCGGGTCTCGCGCAGGCGGTCGCTGAGTTGGGCGGGGTCGGTGATGGTGTGCGGGGTGAGGCGGGTGAAATTGTGGGTGGCGAGCCAGGCCTGCTGGTCGGGCTCGGGGAGTTCGGCGAGCAGCACACGGCCCATCGACGTGCACCAGGCGGGCAGGTGGGTGCCGACGTCGCGGTGCAGCGAGGCGAGGCGTTTGCGCGAGGAGCGGGCGACGTAGACCACCTCGTCGCCGTGCAGGATGGAGACCGAGCAGGAGGCGCCGAGGCGGTCGGACAGGCGTTCGAGGAAGGGCTGAACCACGCGCGGCAGGGCCGAGGAGCTGAGATAGGCCTGGGCGAGGGTGAGCACGCCCGGGGAGACGCCGAAATGGCGGCCGTCGGCATCGACGTAGCCCAGCGCCTGCAGGGTGAGCAGGCAGCGCCGCACGGTGGCGCGGGGGAGTTTCACGACGCGCGCGACCTCGGCGAGCGTCATGCGTTCGTTCTGCTGGGTGAAGGCGCGCAGCACCAGCAGGCCGCGGGCGAGCGTGGGCAGGAAGTCGCGGTCGGCGCGACGGCTGCCGGGGGGCGGTTTTTCGATGAGATCGATGTGGGGAAATGCGGGGGCGGTCATACCCGCAGGGCCGTCAGCATGTCCTCGACATAGTCGGGGTCGGCGGCGCGCACGAGCATCTGGGCGTAGGGGCGCAGGTGGCGCAGGCGTTCGGGCAGTTCGGTGGCGCGTTCGGGGGTGTCGAGCACGAACACGGTGACCGGCAGGCGGCGCAGGTGGCAGGCCTCGGCGATGAGGGAGGCGGCGGGCGAGTCCTCGCCGGAGGTGGAGATCATCACCAGCAGGTCGGTGCCGTCCAGCGCCGCGATCAGCGCGGTGGCGGCGGCGACCGGGTCGGGCAGGGCCGCGAGTTTGAGGGCGAGGCGGCCGGGGTGGTCGCGCAGCAGGTGGGTGACGAAGGGTTCGCAGGCGCGGTCGAGCGCGACCAGGTGGGCGCTGCGCGGGCGGCTGTTCGGGTAGGGCACCCGAAACGCCGCCTCGCGCGCGCTGGCCATGCGGGCGGATTCAGTTTGCATGGCGAAAGGTCGCCATGCGGGAAGACTCAGTTCGCATCTTCTCAGACCGAGGTTTGCCGCACGCCGGGGCGGACGATGAGCGCCTCTTTCGCCGCCTCGGTGTAGGGCTGGTCGGGGGGCAGGATCAGGGCGGCGGAGCGGATGCGCTGGTGGGCGGGATCGACACCGGGGGGCACCGCGCCTTTTTCGGCGTGGGCGCGCGCGGCGCGCAGCAGGCGGTTGCGGGCCATGATGATGCCGTTGTCGGTGCCGACCAGGTTTTCCTTCGTGCGGTCCACGATGGGGCCCATGCTTTCCTGCAGGGATGCGTCCTGCATGGCGATGCCCTCGACGCCGCTGTAGGTGAGGCCGGCCTTCTGGCCGGCGCGGTCGATCAGATAGTCATTGTCCTTGTTGGCGGCGGGGCGGAAGGTTCCGGGCACGTAGGCGACGTGGACGCCCTTGCCTTCCTCCATCGCGCGGCGCTCGGTGTCGGTCAGCGCGCGGGTGGGGTGGTAGTCGTAGCTCCAGGCCCAGCAGGTTTCGTCGTCGATGGGGATCCAGAAATGGCCGTGCACCGGGTGGTCGGCGCGTGGCGGGATCATGGTGAAGCTGGGCATCACCCACGGCGTGATGCGCCAGTAGTAGTTGCCCTCCTCGGCGTTGCGGCGCACGCCGATCCATAGGCCGCCGGGGGATTCGGCGACCTCGAACACCGGGGCGGTGTCGGCGCGGTTGTAGTCGTTGCCCTTGGCGCCGTGGAACAGCGGGTCGGTTTCGAGGTTGCGGCCGTGCAGGAAGGTGACGTGCGAGCTGTCGATGCCGCCTTCCATCGCCTGCAGCCAGTTGCTTTCCTGCAGGCGCTTGGAGGTGAAGCTCTGCGCGGCGGGCACGGTGGCGAATTCCCACTCGGGCAGCGGCGGCTCGGAGTCGGGCGGTCCCATATAGGTCCAGAGCACGTCGCCGATTTTCACCAGCTTGTAGCCGGTGAGCTTGATGCGTTTGCAAAAGCCGTTGGCGGCGGGCTCGGAGGGGACCTCGGTGCATTGGCCGGAGACGTCGTATTTCCAGCCGTGATAGGGGCAGCGTATGCCGCCATCCTCGACCCGGCCGAACCACAGCGAGACGCCGCGATGGGCGCAGAATTCGTCGATCAGCCCGTATTCGCCGTTGGTGTCGCGCACCGCGAGCAGGCGTTCGCCGAGCAGCTTCACGCGCACCGGCGGGCAGTCGTTTTCGGGAAGTTCGCTGGCCAGCAAAGCCGGCATCCAATAGGCGCGGAAGAAGTTGCCCATCACCGTGCCGGGGCCGGTCTGGGTGAGAAGCTCGTTTTGTTCGCGGCGCAGCATGATGGGGAACTCCGATGCTAGGTGGCGCGTTGGGCCTTGAGGGATTTGAGGAGGTCGGCGAGTTTGACGGCTGGGTCAGCGAGTTGCGCGGGGTCCGGGGTGGCGCGCAGGGCGATCACTTCTTTGGCGAAGCGCAGGTCGCGGGCGGCGTCGAGCCCGATGGCGCCGATGAGCAGGCCGTCGGCGAGGAAAAAGCGCAGCGCGGGGCCGTCGCCCAATGTGCCGCGGGCGATGATGGTGGCGGTGTCGTCGGGCAGGCCGGCGATTTGCAGATTGTGGCCGAACTGGTCGGACCAGAACCAGGGCACCTCGGCATAGTCCTTGATCTCACCGAGGATGTCGCGGGCGACCGCGATCGCCTGGTTCTGCGCGTTCTGCCAGCTTTCCAGGCGCAGGAGGCGGCCCAGGATGGGGTTGGGGTGGCGGGTGCAGTCACCGCAGGCCCGGATGGCGGGGTCCGATGTGCGGCCGTGGGTATCGACCAGGATGCCGTTGTCGGTGGCAAGGCCTGCGGTTTCCGCCAGCTCGACATTGGGGATCACGCCGATGCCCACGATGATGGCGTCGGCCGGGAATGTTTCGGTTTCGGTATGGACCACCGCGCCGGCCGGGGTGGTCTCGATGCGGGTGGTGAGCGCGCCGGTGCGGATGCGCACGCCCTGGCGGGCATGTTCGGCGGCGAACCAGTTCGCGACTTCGCTGCTGACACCGCGGGCGAGCACGCGCGGGGCCATTTCCAGCACGGTGACGTCGGCGCCGCGCGCGCGTGCGGCGGCGGCGGTCTCCAGCCCGATATAGCCCGCGCCGATGACCACCACGCGCTTGCCGGGCGCGAGCGCGTGCAGAAGTTTCTGGGTGTCCTCGATGGTGCGGATCACCTGCACGGCTTGGTGTTCGGCGCCGGGGATGGTGAGGTGGCGTGGGCGCGCGCCGGTGGCGAGCACCAGGGCGGTGTAGGGAAGTTCGCTGCCGTCATCGAGAAGAACCAGCTTGCGGTCGCGGTCGATGCGTTCGGCGCGGCGGCCCAGATGGCGGGTGATGTGGTGCTCGTCCCACCAGGGGGCGGGGCGGACCCAGGCGATCTTGTCGGCGCCGCCCTCGGCCAGCATTTCCTTGGACAGAGGCGGGCGCTCATAGGGCAGATGCGCCTCGTCGCCGACCAGCGTGATGGGGCCGGTGAAGCCGCCCTGGCGCAGCGCCTCGATGCAGCGCCCGCCGGCCTGGCCGCCGCCGATGACGACGATGGATTGCGGCGCGGCCATCAGGCGGCGCGGGCGAGCGCGGGGGCGCCGGCGAGACGCAGCACCGCCTCGACCACCGCCTCGGGGCTCGCCTTGTTCTGGCCGGCGATGTCGAGGGCCGAGCCATGCGCCACCGAGGAGAACAGGATGGGCGTGCCGATGGTGAGGCCGGCGGTGCGGTTGGTGGCGAGCAGCTTGGCGGCCAGATGGCCCTGGTCGTGGATCATCACGATGAAGGCGTCGTAGCCGGATTTGTGAAACATCGTGTCGGCGCCGAAGGGACCTTCGATGACCGCACCGGTGGTGGCGCGCGCGCGGGCCATGGCGGGCTCAATGATTTTTTCCTCGTCGTCGCCGAACAATCCGTGTTCGGAGGCGTGCGGGTTGAGGCCGGAGACGGCGATGCGCGGTGTGGCGATGCCGAAATGGCGCAGCACGCGGTCGGTGGCCTCGATCGCGTCCTGCACGCGCTCGGTGGTGATCAGCTCCAGCGCGCGGCGGACGCCGACATGCAGGGTGACATGGACGATGCGCTTTTCGTCGAAGCACAGCATCAGATAGGCGTCATCGACCGGGGTGTCGGTGCAGCGGGCGACGAAGGTGGGGTAGCCGTCGAACGCGATGCCGGCGAGCTGGATGGATTGCTCGGTCTGCGGGGCGGCGACCACGCCGGCGACCTCACCGCGCATGGCCGCGCCGATGGCGGCCGCCGCGGCCTCGGTGGCGGCGCGCCCGTGGACGGCGGCGATCTGGCCCAGCTTGAGGGTTTCGTTGCCGAACAGATCATGGTGCCACAAGGCGACGGTGCCGTCGGGCACGCTGAGCGCCTCGGCGGGGGAGGAGACGTTCTGCACCGGCACCTGGATGCCGCAGGCGGCGGCATGGGCGTCCAGCGCGCGGCGGTCGCCGACCAGCAGCGGGCGGCAGGCGGCGCGGGCGCGCGGGTCGGCGGCGGCCTTGAGGGCGATTTCGGGGCCGATGCCGGCCGGGTCGCCGAGCGCGATGGCGATGATTTTCTGGTTCATGTGTTCCCCCGTTTTTTGGATGGTTCAGCCGGCCTGGTGCTCGCCGCGATGTTCGTGCGGATCGATGCAGAGCTGGCCATCGATCAGGATGGGTGTCCAGACCCGCAACGCGGTGTCGCAGGGCGGGGCGGTGGGCAGGCCGGTGCGGAAATCGAATTTGCCCTGATGGAACGGGCACTCGACCTCACAGCCCTCGACATAGCCCTCCGACAGCGAGCCGGGGCCGTGGGTGCACAGATCGGCGGTGACGTAGAGGGCGTCGGCGAGGCGGAAGACGGCGTAGTCCATCGTCGGGGTGCGGACCAGCAGCGGGGTGTCCTGCTCGACCGCGTCGGCGGCGCACAAAGCAAGCAGGGTGCGGGCGTCGGGGTCGGTCGGCGGCATGCGGGCTCCGGAATGTGCGAAATGCGCACAGATGGCGTTGTTTGCGCACAATCGCGCAGGGGCAAGGGCGGTGTCAAGCGCGCAGGGACGGGCGGGCGGTGGCTTGGCAAGACGTCGTGGCGCTGGAACAGTGCCCGCCGCCACTGTCGCGACCAGGAAACGCCCATGAGCACCGGCCTGATCAGCCACCCCGCCTGCCTCGCGCATGATCCGGGGCCGGACCACCCGGAATGCCCGGACCGGCTGCGCGCGGTGCGCCAGGCGCTGGAGGACGAGGCGTTCGCGCTGCTCGACCGGACACGCGCGACGCCGGCCAGCGAGGCGCAGCTGCTGCGGGTGCACAGCGCGGCGCACGTGGCACGCATTCTGGCGATCCGCCCCGAGGCCGGACGGCGGGTGCAGATCGACCCCGACACCATGATGAGCGCGGGCAGCGCCGAGGCGGCAGTGCTGGCGGCCGGCGGGGCGGTGGCGGCGGTGGAGGCCGTGCTGGCCGGGCGGATGCGCAACTGCTTCGTCGCGGTGCGCCCGCCAGGACACCACGCGGGGCCCCAGACCGCCGAAGGATTCTGCCTGTTCAACAACGCCGCCATCGCCGCCGCCCACGCCCGCGCGGTGGGGCTGAAGCGAGTGGCGATCGTCGATTTCGACGTGCACCACGGCAACGGCACCCAGGACATCGTCGCCGCGGACCCCACCATGTTCTACGGCTCCAGCCACCAGGCCGGGGCCTACCCGGGCACCGGGTTCGCCGAGGAAACCGGGGTGGGCAACATCGTCAACACACCGCTGCGCGCCGGCACCGACGGCGCCGGCTTCCGCGCCGCCTGGCACGAACGCATCCTGCCGGCACTGGACGCATTCTGCCCCGAACTGCTGATCATCTCCGCCGGCTTCGACGCCCACCGCGCCGACCCGCTGGCACAATTGCGCCTGGGCAACGACGATTTCGCCTGGATCACACGGGCACTGATGGAAGTGGCGGAAACACACGCGGGCGGACGCTTGGTGTCGGTGCTGGAGGGGGGATACGATCTGGTGGCGCTGGCGGCGTCAGCGGCGGCGCATGTGCGGGCGTTGATGGAGGGGTAGGCGAGGCGAGGAAAGGAAAGGGAAGGGAAGGAAAGGAAATGGCTTCTTTCTTGGAAGAAAGAAGCAAAGAACTTTTGGGAATTTGGTTTGGTGTGGGGGCGGCGCCGGGGCATGTCGCAGGCAAAATTTCTTCAATAAACAAAGAATTTATTTGTTTTAATCTCGGACTATCCGGATGACGTTCTCTTGAATCTCCAACCAGATACGGCGTGTTTGGCTGCCTTCTCGACATAACCACTCATGTTCGATCAGGGATATCGTGCCTCGAATTTTCGCTGCCGCACCAGGAATTCGACATTTCAGATGAACGAGACTGAGCGTCTTAAATCGACCAGTCGTAACCCCGTTTGCCTTGGCGATTTGCTTCATGTCATGGTCAGCGGCGACAAGAATTGCACCCTGGTTGAGAGCTGCCATGCACACGACTTGATCCGGGGAACCACGAATTAACTCTTTATTTCCATAATGAACCTTATGGCCGCGCTCCGAAAGTGCGTGCCCGACGGCATTGGGAACGCCCTCATCTAGAAAAAAGATGAGCGACAGTCCTTCTGGTTTAGGCAGCAAGAGTGGTGCTGCCTCTTCGAGTTACGGCCTCGATATCCTCTTTTGTAAGAGAAGGGAAATCAGCGAGTATTTCATCGACCGTGCGACCATCGTCGACGTACTGCAAAATAGTCTCGGCAGGGATTCTCGTCCCTGCGATCACAAGATTGTTGTGAGCGACGTATTTGTGCTTCTCAAATTTTCCGAGCAGGCTGGGATCCCGCTGCTTGAGATGAATAACTCCGAGCTCGACTTCTTTAATCATGTCAATGATCGGGACGAGCACATATTGACCTTGAACGACGTCCCGCGTTGCCCCCGTTTCGGGCTCGTCAAACTGAACGCGCCGATTCCAAACGCGTAGTTTCAGTTCCGACCACGGCCGGCTTGTATAGGCCTCCAGCCTTCTGGCGACGTCTTTCAAATGCGGCAACGACACGCCATGCACATTCATGAGTGTGCCAATCGTCTTTAGACCCACGGCATCGCTGAACGAGTAAATGCGCGAATTCGGCGACCTACGGTTATCAGCGGCGTGCTCTGGTTTGAAAAATCCGATTGCATCCCAATAGGCAAGTTGCCGCATGGTGAGCCCGGTCAGCTTCACCACGTGTTCTGCACTCAAGGCGAGGACCGCGCTGGTCACATCAAAGCCCTCCCTTCGGTAGGGGATTTCTTCCGAAAAATTGTACCACGCGCTGACTCTCGGATGCAATCAGCGCGATATTTGCGCGCGTGGCGCCATCAGAATACCCGCAGCGCTGGTAGCACCCGCGCCGGAGGTCGAAGCAAAGACAGGTGTCGGAATCCGTGCGGGCCTCGTGGCGGGCGGTGGAGCGGAGCCGGCGGAGGCTGCGCTGATACGTGTCCGTCCGACGGTTCTCCCGCTCTCGCCGCCCCACGAAACCAAAGTACCAAAAGCTCTTTGCTTCTTTCTTCCAAGAAAGAAGCGCTTCCCTTGCCTTCCCTCAAGCCGCCAAGGCCATATCCGAGCGGCTGGCGTAGCGGCGTTGGCGGTATTGGATCAGGTGCCAGAGCATGTGGGCGGAGAGGTTGGACAGGTGGCCGCGTGGGGGCAGGCCGACGGTTTTGAACATCATGCCGATCACGCGTTGCATGTGGCCCAGGCGGTAGAAGCGCATGGCCTGGCTCATGTAGGCGGCGATGCAGCGGTCGTGGTTGTAGGGGCTGTTGGCGGGGTTGTTGCCGCAGTGGTAGGCGAAGGCGAGTTCGTCGTCCTCGCTTTCGCCGGCGCGGCTGGCGGCGATGCGCAGGCGGCGGGGCAGCGAGATGTTTTCGCGTGCCAGGTAGCGGTGCATGTGGTCGTAGAACAGTTTGAAGTGGCGGAATTCGTCGGCGGCGATCTGGCGGCAGATGCTGGCCAGGACCGGTTCGGCGGTGGCTTCGGCGAGGGCTGTGTAATAGCTCGACGTGCCGGTTTCGACGATGCAGCGCGCGATCAGTTCGCCGGTGCGTGAGCCGCGGATGGAGCTGGTGGCGTCGACCTGGATCCGGTAGCCGGCGCGGTAGCGGGCGAAGGCGGCCGCGTAGTCCCAGGTGGGGTCGGCGAGCATGGCCCATTGGCCGAGCGCGTCGCCGTGCTGCACTTCCTCGATCGCCCAGCGGGCGGCGGCGGCTTTGAAGTCGGGGTCGTCGGCGAACACGCCGTCCAGGTAGGCGCCGTAATCGACGCCGTTGCGTTCGACCATCGCCGCGGCCTTGACCAGGGGGATGACCGATGGATCGACCTTGGAGGGGTCGAAACGGTCCCAGGGAACATCCTCGATGCGCCAATGTTTCATGATCGCTGCCCTGTTATCTCGCGCCCGCCGGGCCGGCGGGCCGGCCCGGAGTCAATCTCGGGTTGCGCTGCGCCGCAACACAAATGTGCGGCGGGCGCTGGTTGGTGGACCAATGTCATGATGAACAAGGGCTTACCGGGGCGCGAAGTCAACCCGGGCGGCGTTCAAATGTCCAAAAGCGTGGGCTGCAGCGGGCGGGTGGGGTCAGGCGGGGCGGCTCAGGCGGCTTGCGCGGCGTCGATCATGGCGCGGGCGGCGTAGAGGCGGTCCTGGGCGTCGTCGATGGCGGCGATGTCCATTTTGTCGGTGGCCTGCCAGGCGGTTTCGGCTTCGGCGAGGCGGGTCTGGGCGGCGGCGCGGGAGAGTTCGGCGACGGCCACCGCCTCGTCGGCGAGGATGGTGCAGCGTGTGTCGGTGATTTCGGCGAAGCCGCCGGCGACGAACAGGCGGGCGCTGACGGTTTTGCCGTCCTCGTAGATGGAGATGACGCCGCCGCGCAGGCTGACGATCATCGGGGCGTGGCCGGGCAGCACGCCGAGGTCGCCCTCGGCGGCCGGCAGCACCACCATGCCCACGTCCTGGGAGAGCAGCAGCTTCTCCGGACTAACGATCTCAAGTGCCACGGCCATGTTTCAAACTCCGATCAACCATCAAAAGTTTTTTGCTTCTTTTTCAAAAAAGAAGCGCTTCCCTTCTGACTAGCCCTTGAGTGTCTCGGCCTTTTTCACCGCGTCCTCGATGGTGCCGACCATGTAGAAGGCGGCTTCGGGCAGGTGGTCGTATTCGCCGGCGACGATTGCCTTGAAGGAGCGGATGGTGTCGGCGACGGGCACGAACACGCCCGGGCTGCCGGTGAACACCTCGGCGACGTGGAAGGGCTGTGACAGGAAGCGCTGGAGCTTGCGGGCGCGGGTGACGACCAGCTTGTCCTCCTCGGACAGCTCGTCCATGCCCAGGATGGCGATGATGTCCTGCAGCGACTTGTAGGTTTGCAGCACGCGCTGCACCTCGCGGGCGACCTGGTAGTGCTCCTCGCCGACGATCCGCGGGTCGAGCGCGCGCGAGGTGGAGTCGAGCGGGTCCACCGCGGGGTAGATGCCCAGTTCGGCGATCTGGCGCGACAGGGTGGTGGTGGCGTCCAGATGGGCGAAGGAGGTGGCGGGCGCGGGGTCGGTCAGATCGTCGGCGGGCACGTAGATGGCCTGCACCGAGGTGATCGAGCCTTTTTTGGTGGAGGTGATGCGTTCCTGCAGCGCGCCCATGTCGGTGGCGAGCGTGGGCTGATAGCCGACCGCGGACGGGATGCGGCCGAGCAGCGCGGAGACTTCGGCGCCGGCCTGGGTGAAGCGGAAGATGTTGTCGATGAAGAACAGGACGTCCTGGCCTTCCTCGTCGCGGAAATATTCGGCGACCGACAGGCCCGACAGGGCGACGCGGGCGCGCGCGCCCGGCGGCTCGTTCATCTGGCCGTACACCAGCGCCACCTTGGAGCCTTCGGTGGAGCCGTTCTCGCCGAGCTTGATGACGCCGGCGTCGATCATTTCGTGGTAGAGATCGTTGCCCTCGCGGGTGCGCTCGCCGACGCCGGCGAACACCGACACGCCGCCATGGCCCTTGGCGATGTTGTTGATCAGCTCCTGGATGAGCACGGTCTTGCCCACGCCGGCGCCGCCGAACAGCCCGACCTTGCCGCCCTTGAGGTAGGGGGCGAGCAGATCGACGACCTTGATGCCGGTGACGAGGATTTCGGTGGTGGCGGCCTGCTCGTCGAAGCTCGGCGCCTCACGATGGATGGGGTAGCGCGCGGTGGTCTGCATCGGGCCGCGCTCATCGATCGGGTCGCCGGTGACGTTCATGATGCGCCCCAGCGTGCCGGGGCCGACGGGAACCGAGATCGGCTTGCCGGTGTCGAGCACTTCCTGGCCGCGCACCATGCCGTCGGTGCTGTCCATGGCGATGCAGCGCACGGTGCGTTCGCCGAGTTCCTGCGCGACTTCGAGGACCAGCGTGCCCTCGCCCATGCGGGTGGTGAGCGCGTTCATGATGAACGGCAGCTCGCCCTCGAACTGCACGTCCACCACGGCGCCGAGGACCTGCGTGATCCGGCCGACATTGTTGGAGGATGCGCTGGTGGCGTCTGCGAGGGTGGCGGACATGGGTGGCTCCTTTGTTCGATCGATCCGGGCGGTGCGAAGGCTAGAGTGCCTCGGCGCCCGAGATGATCTCGATCAGTTCGCGGGTGATGTTGGCCTGGCGGGTGCGGTTATAGACCAGCGCCAGTTTGTTGATCATGTCGCCGGCGTTGCGCGTGGCGTTGTCCATCGCGGTCATCTGCGCGGCCTGGAAGCCGGCGTTGTTTTCGAGCAGCGCGCGATAGAGCTGGATCGACAGATTCTGCGGCAGCAGCCGGGCGAGGATGGTTTCCTCGTCGGGCTCGTATTCGTAGGCGGCGCGCGGGCCGGTGGCGGCGGCGGTCTGCTCGGGGATCGGCAGCGGGATCAGCTGCTGTTCGGTGGTGACCTGGCTGATCACCGAGACGAAGCGGTTGGAGACCAGGGTGCAGACATCGAACTCGCTGGCGGCGAGCATGGCCACGATGCGCGCGGCGATGGCCTGCGCGTCGGCGAAGCCGATCGATTTGCGGCCGACATAATTGACGTCGCCGATGATCCGGTCGGCCAGCTCGCGGCGCAGGAAGTCGCGTCCCTTGCGGCCGACGCAGAAGATGCGGACGGTTTTGCCGTCGCTTTCGAGCCGGCGGGCGAGGTTGCGCACGGCGCGGCCGACCGAGGAGTTGAAGGCGCCGGCGAGGCCGCGATCGGCGGTGACGGCGACCAGCAGATGCACCTTGTCCTGGCCGGTGCCCGCGAGCAGCCGCGGCGCGGTGGGCGAGCCGGCGATGTTGGCGGCCAGCGCGCCGAGCATGCGCTCCATGCGCTGGGCGTAGGGACGCGCGGCCTCGGCCTGGTGCTGTGCGCGACGCAGCTTGCTCGCCGCGACCATCTTCATGGCCGAGGTGATCTTGCGCGTGTTGCGGACGCTGGTGATGCGGCCGCGCAGGGCTTTCAGGCTGGCCATGGGATCAGGCGAAGTTCTTGGTGAATGCGTCGAGGAACGCGATGAGCTGATCCTCGGTGGGCTTCTTGATTTCGCGGTCGGAGCGGATGGCGTCGAGGATGGCGGGCGCGGTTGCCTTGAGGTCGGCGAGCAGGCGCTTTTCGAAGGCGCCGATGCGGTCCACCGCGATGCCGTCGAGGTAGCCGCGGGTGCCCGCGAAGATCACCGCCACCTGGTCCTCGATGGTCATCGGCGCGTATTGCGGCTGCTTCAGCAGTTCGGTCAGGCGCGCGCCGCGGGCGAGCAGCTTTTGCGTCGAGGCATCGAGATCGGAGGCGAACTGCGCGAAGGCGGCCATCTCACGGTACTGGGCGAGGTCGAGCTTGATCTTGCCGGCGACCTGCTTCATCGCCTTGATCTGCGCGGCCCAGCCGACGCGCGAGACCGACAGGCCGACGTTCACGGCGGGGCGGATGCCACGGAAGAACAGCTCGGTTTCCAGGAAGATCTGGCCATCGGTGATCGAGATGACGTTGGTGGGGATGTAGGCGGAGACGTCGCCGGCCTGGGTCTCGATGACCGGCAGGGCGGTGAGGCTGCCGGCGCCGAGCGCGTCCGACATTTTCGCGGCGCGTTCGAGCAGGCGCGAATGCAGATAGAACACGTCGCCCGGATAGGCCTCGCGGCCGGGCGGGCGGCGCAGCAGCAGCGACATCTGGCGATAGGCGACCGCCTGCTTGGACAGATCGTCGTAGAAGATGACGGCGTGCATGGCGTTGTCGCGGAAATACTCGCCCATCGCGCAGCCGGTGTAGGGGGCGAGGAACTGCATCGGCGCGGGGTCCGACGCGGTGGCGGCGACGATGATGGAATATTCCATCGCGCCCTGCTCCTCCAGCGTGCGGACCAACTGCGCGACGGTGGAGCGCTTCTGGCCGATGGCGACGTAGATGCAGAACAGCTTCTGCTTGTCGTCGCCGCTGAGGTTGATGGTCTTCTGGTTGATGATGGTGTCGATGATGACGGCGGTCTTGCCGGTCTGGCGATCACCGATGATCAGCTCGCGCTGGCCGCGGCCGACCGGGATCAGCGAGTCGATCGCCTTGAGGCCGGTCTGCATCGGTTCATGCACCGACTGGCGCGGAATGATGCCCGGCGCCTTCACCTCGACGCGGGACTGGGTGAAATCGACCAGCGGGCACTTGCCGTCGATCGGGTTGCCGAGCGCGTCGACGACGCGGCCGAGCAGGCCACGGCCGACCGGCACATCGACGATCGAGCCGGTGCGGCTGACGGTGTCGCCCTCGCGGACCTGGCGGTCGTCGCCGAAGATCACGATGCCGACATTGTCGGTCTCGAGGTTCAGCGCCATGCCGCGCAGGCCGGCGCCGGGGAAGCTGACCAGCTCGCCGGCCATGACGTTTTCGAGCCCGAACACGCGGGCGATGCCGTCACCGACCGAGAGCACCTGGCCGGTCTCGGCGACGTTGGCGTCGGTGTCGAAGCTGGCGATCTGCTTCTTGAGGATGTCGGAGATCTCGGCGGGGCGGATTTGCATCACGCGGCTCCCTTCAACGCATACTGCAGTCTCTGCAGGCGGGATTTCAGGCTGGTGTCGTAAAGTCTGGCGCCGATCCGCAGAACCATGCCGCCGAGCAGGCTCGGATCACGCACTTCAATCAGATTGACGTTGCTGTAGCCGGACTCGATCAGGCGGGCGCGCAACTGTTCGCGCTGCACATCGGCGAGGCCGTGGGCGGTGGTGACGATGGCGCTGATCTGGCCGCGCCGGGTGGCGACCAGATCGGCGAAGGTGGCGACGATCCGCGGCAGCGCCGACAGCCGGCGGTTGTTGGCGATGACGCCGACGAAATCATGCACGATCTTGCCGAAGCCCCGCGAGTCCAGAACCGCGAAGGCGGCCAGACGGGCGGCATTCACGTCATACAGGGGGCTGCCCAGAAGCCGCTGGAAATCCGCGCTGTCGCGGATCAGCTCGGCGAGCCGTTCCATTTCGGCGACGGTCTG
>DAHWBL010000030.1 GCA_027323595.1 Acetobacteraceae bacterium
GTGTCTATCGCAATCCGCTTATATTCCATCTGGACGGCCCTCCTGTTGGTTAGCTCGAACAAGCCCCAATATTGGCACCCGATGCCGTGGGGCCGTCCACACCAACAAAGAACTTTTGTAAATTTGGTTCGCGGCGCTGAACCAGACTCGTTGAATTTCCAGAAGTTTTTTGGTTCTTTTTTTCAAAAAAGAACCGCTTCCCTTCCCCCGCCATCCGCCCCTACGCTGGCACGGGCATTGCGTGCCAATCCGAGGTCAACCTCGCAGGGGAACCATGACGCCGAAATTGCGCGTCGAGCAGGTCGCGGTCAGCTTCGCCACCAGGGCCGGTGCCTTCCAGGCGCTGGCGCCGGTCGATCTGACCATCCGGGCCGGCAGCTTCACCACCCTCATCGGCCCGTCGGGCTGCGGCAAGAGCACCTTGTTCAACGTCATCGCCGGGCTGCTGCCGCCCAGCGAGGGCCGGGTGTTCATCGACGGCCAGGATGTCTCCGGGCTGATCGGGCGGGTTGGATACATGCTGCAAAAAGACCTGTTGCTGCCCTGGCGCACGCTTGTCGATAATGTCGCGCTGGGCATGGAAATCCAGGGCACCAGGCTGAAGGACGCGCGCGCCCGCGCGCTGCCTTATCTGCGCCGCTACGGGCTGGGCGGGTTCGAGACCCAATATCCCGCCGCGCTGTCCGGCGGCATGCGCCAGCGCGCCGCCCTGCTGCGCACCCTGCTCACCGACACCGACGTGATCCTGCTCGACGAGCCGTTCGGCGCGCTCGATGCGCAGACCAAGCACCAGATGCAGGAATGGCTGCTCCAGCTCTGGGCGGATTTCGGCAAGACGGTGATCTTCATCACCCATGACGTGGAAGAGGCGATCTATCTTTCCGACGAGGTGCACGTGATGGCCAGCCGCCCGGGGCGCATCATCGACAGCCTCGACATCGCCCTGCCGCGCCCGCGCCCGCGCGACATCGTCACCGACCCCGCCTTCGTCGTCATCAAGCAATATTGCCTCTCGCTGCTCACCCGCCACGAGCACGCGGACGCCGCCTGATGGAACAGATTCTTCCCGCCGCGCGAACCGCGACAACCCAGCCCCCGCCGGCGCGCCCGCGTCGGCTGCGCCGCCTGCCGCGCGAGCGCGCCCGGCCAGCCTGGCAGATCATCGCCGTGCAGGCCGCCCTGCTCATCGCCCTTCTCGGCGGCTGGGAACTTGCCGCGCGCACCGGGCTGATCAGCGCGTTCTTCTGGTCGCAGCCAAGCGCTGTCGCGCGCTCGCTGGTGCTGTTCGTCACCGAGGGCAACGCGGGCATCGACATCTCCACCACCTTCGAGGAAACCATCGCCGGCTTCGTGCTCGGCACCTCGTTAGGCGCGCTGATCGGCATGTCGTTCTGGTGGTCGCGCAACTACGCCGCGATCATGCAGCCCTTCGTGATCTGCTTCGAGAGCATCCCCAAACTCGCGCTCGCACCGCTGGTGATCCTGGTGTTCGGCCTGGGGCTCGCGTCGAAGGTCGCCATCGCCACCGCGCTCACGCTGATCGTGTCCATCCTCACCGCCTATGCCGGGGTGAAATCGGTCGATCGGGACAGCGAAAAACTGTTCTATTCGCTCGGCGCCACCCGCATGCAGGTGTTCGTCAAACTCGTCGTGCCGTCCTGCATCCCCTGGATCATCTCGATCCTGCGGGTGAATATCGGCCTCGCGCTCACCGGCGCGGTGGTGGGTGAATTCATCGCCTCCGAGCACGGGCTCGGCCGCGAGATATTCTATGCCGGCTCGACCTATGACATCGCGCTGGTCTGGGTGTCGGTGCTGGTGCTCTCCACCTTGTCGATCATCATGTATGTCGCCGTCGCCTGGGCGGAGAAATGGCTGCGCCGGGGTGTCGTGCATTGAAAATTCCTCCGTCCCACGCACAGGAGTCGCGCATGCGCCGTCGCACCATTCTCGCCGCGGCGCTCGCGGCCCCGGCGATCCTGCGCGCCGGCCGCGCCGCCGCGGGCATCCCGCTGGTCGTCGCCGAGCCGCTGCACAGTACCGGCTATCTGCCGGTCTACATCGCCGCGCGCACCGGCATCTTCAACGCGCACGGGCTGGATGTGAAAATCGTCACGCTCGATTCCAACGGCGCGGCGCACACCAACGCCGTGCTGTCCGGCCAGGCCTTCGCCTTCATCGGCGGGCCCGAGCATTGCGCGTTCGCCAAGGCGAAAGGCGCGGAGCTGCGTTCGATCTGCAACATGGTCGATCGCGGCAACAATTATTTCATGGCGAGGCCCGGCCTGTCGCCCGGCGACGATCTGGGCGCTTTTCTCAAGGGCCGGCGCATCGCCACCGGCTTTTTCGGCGGCACGCCGAATTCCATCACCCGCTACGTCATCATCAAAAAAGCCGGCCTCGCCCTGTCGGACGTGACGCTGGTCGAAAGCACCGCCGCGGGCGACCTCGCCGCGGTGCGCTCCGGCCAGGCCGAGATCGGCGTGGGCACCGAGCCGGTGGTCACCCAGGGCATCCGCGAGAAAATCTGGTCCGAGCCGTTCTACAACGTGCCGAAAATGCTTGGCCCCTACGCCTATTCCACGCTCAACATCCGGCTGGAGTCGCTGCAAAACGATCCCGCCACGGTCAAGGCCTTCGTCGATTCCGTGCTCGAAGGGCTGCGCTACACCCACGAGCATCCCGACGGCGCGATGCAGATCGCCAAGGCCGAGTTCCCCACCATGCCCGAAGCCGACATGCGCGCCACGATGGACCGCTCCTACGCCGACGAAATCTGGAGCCGCGACGGCGCCATCTCGCACCAGTCCTGGGACACCGCCAAGGATGTCGTGATGACCGCGGGACTGCTCAAACAGGACATCGCCTACGACGCCATCATCGACACACGCTTTGTCTCCAAATCCGCCTGACCGGCCACCAACGGGAGAACCAACCACCATGTCCGAAGAACGCATCTGGGACCGCTTCCTCACCGAGCGCGACAAGCAGGTTTTCGCCGCCTCCGGCTATGGCGCGCGCGGCGGCTTTGGCAAACGTCCCGCGCTGGTCGTCATCGATGTCAACTGGGCCTTCTGCGGCGACCAGCGCGAGCCGATCCTTGAATCGATCAAGAAATGGCGCAACTCCTGTGGCGAGGATGCCTGGATCGCGCTCGATCACCTCAAGCCGCTGATCGATGCCGCCCGGGCGCGCGGCATTCCGGTCATCTACACCACCGGCGTACGGCGCGCCGACAACTGGGATGCGGGAAGCTGGGCGTGGAAAAACAGCCGCAACCGCGAGGATGTGCAGGCACCGGTCACCAATCTGGACGGCAACGAAATCGCCGCGCCGATCGCGCCGGGTCCGCGCGACATCGTGATCACCAAGCAGAAGCCCTCGGCCTTCTTCGGCACCAACCTCGCCGCCTACCTCACCCTGCTCGGCTGCGACAGCGTGATCCTGACCGGCACCACCACCTCGGGGTGCGTGCGCGCCTCGGTGCTCGACGCCTTCAGCCTCAATTACCCCGTCGCGGTGGCCGAGGAATGCTGCTTTGACCGCAGCCAGGCAAGCCACGCCATCAATCTGTGCGACATCAACGCAAAATACGGCGACGTGGTGAAAACCGCCGAGGTGATCAGCTTCTTCAACACCCTGCCCACCGACATGTTCGACCTGCCACGCGGCGCGCCGGGCCCGGCCTCCACCCTCACCGGGGTCGCCGCAGAGTAACTTCGCGCGCCGGCTTGACCCACATCAAGGTGGCGCGCCCGCGCCGCGCGCCTGATGCCGCGTCCGATCAGGAGCGACGCGCATGGCCACGGCACCCGATGATGTCGCCTGGTTCGAAAATATCGGCATCGCCGACGTGCCCATCGTCGGCGGCAAGAACGCCTCGCTCGGCGAGCTGTATCGCGCGCTCGGCGCCGCCGGCGTGCGCGTGCCCAACGGCTTCGCGCTCACCGCGAGCGCCTACAACGACGCACTGCGCGAAGCCGGGTGCCTTGGCGAGCTCCACGCCCTGCTCGACGGGCTCGACATCACCGATGTCGCCCTGCTCGCCACGCGCGCCGCCGCCGCGCGCGCGCTGGTCCATCAGGCCACCGGCGGGGCCGCGCTCGCCGCGCAGATCCGCGCCGCCTACAAAAAGCTTGAGCAGCAATACGGCGCCAATGTCGCCGTCGCGGTGCGCAGTTCGGCCACCGCGGAGGACCTGCCCACCGCGAGCTTCGCCGGCCAGCACGAAAGCTTCCTCAACATCACCGGCCCCGACGAGCTGGTCGAGGCATGTCGGCGATGCTTTGCCTCGATCTTCACCGACCGCGCCATCGTCTATCGCGTGAACAACGGCTTTGATCATTTCAAGGTGGCGCTGTCGGTGGGGGTGATGAAGATGGTCCGCTCCGACCGCGCCAGCAGCGGCGTGATCTTCACGCTCGACACCGAATCGGGCTTTACCGGCGTGGTGCTGATCACCGGCTCCTACGGGCTTGGCGAAAACGTGGTCCAGGGCAAGGTCGATCCGGACGAGTTCTTCGTCCACAAGCCAAGCTTTCGCGACGGACACCGCGCGGTGCTGCGCCGCCGGCTCGGCGGCAAGCAGCTCACCATGGGGCTCGCCGCCGGCGATGTCGGGGCCACCACCATCGACCAGCCGACGCCGGCCGACCAGCAGGCGCGATTCTGCCTGGAGGATGCAGAGGTGCTGACGCTGGCCGGCCAGGCGCTGGCGATCGAGGCGCACTACTCGGCCAAGGCCGGCCATGACCAGCCGATGGACATCGAATGGGCGAAAGACGCCGTCGACGGCCAGCTCTACATCGTGCAGGCCCGCCCCGAGACCGTCGCGTCACGCAAGATCGCAGGCCATATCGAGAGCTTTCACCTCACCGGCAGCGGCGAACTGCTCACCACCGGGCGCGCGGTGGGTGAACGCATCGCCACCGGCATCGCGCGGGTGATCGACAATGACGCCGAACTCGCCCGCTTTCGCCCCGGCGAGATCCTGGTCGCGGTCTCCACCAGCCCCGACTGGGAGCCGGTGATGAAAACCGCCGCCGCCATCATCACCGATCACGGCGGGCGCACCTGCCACGCCGCCATCGTGGCGCGCGAGCTCGGCGTGCCCGCGGTGGTCGGGTGCGGCGATGCGACGACGGTCCTGCGCACCGGCATGCAGCTCACCGTGAGCTGCGCGAACGGCGAAACCGGCCAGGTGTTCGCCGGCGAGGTCGCCTTCACCGTCACCCGCGCCGATATCTCGCGTCTGGTGCTGCCGAAAACCGCGATCATGACCAATCTGGGCAATCCCGATCTCGCGTTTTCCGCCGCCATGCTGCCATCGGCCGGCGTGGGGCTCGCGCGCATGGAGTTCATCATCAACGAGCATATCGGCATCCACCCGATGGCGCTCGCCCATCCCGAACGCTGCACCAAGGCCGATCAGGCCGAGATCGCCCGGCGAACCCAGGGCTTTGCCAGCCCGCGCGATTATTTCATCGCCCGCCTCGCCGAGGGCGTGGGCACCATCGCGGCGGCGTTTCATCCCCGCCCGGTGATCGTGCGGCTGTCGGATTTCAAGACCAACGAATATGCCGCCCTGCTCGGCGGCGGGGCCTTCGAGCCGAAAGAAGCCAATCCCATGCTGGGGTTTCGCGGTGCGGCGCGCTACGCCCACCCGGCCTATGCCGACGGCTTCGCGCTGGAATGCGCGGCCCTGCGCGCGGTGCGCGACACGATGGGGCTGCGCAACCTCGTGGTGATGGTGCCGTTCTGCCGTCGCGTCGCCGAAGCCAGGCTGGTGCTCGACGCGATGGCCCAAAACGGCCTCGCGCGCGGGCAGGACGGGCTTGCGGTCTACATGATGACCGAGATCCCCAACAACGTCATCCTGATCGACGAATTCGCCAAGTTGTTCGACGGATTCTCGATCGGCTCGAACGACCTCACCCAGCTCACGCTCGGCGTGGATCGCGATTCCGACATCGTCGCGTTCGATTTCGACGAGCGCGATCCGGGCATGCTGGAAATGCTGCGCCTCGCGGTCACCGGCGCACAGCGCAACCACCGCAAGATCGGCATCTGCGGCGAGGCACCGGCGAACTACCCCGAGATCGCGAAATACCTCGTCGGGCTGCACATCGATTCGATCAGCGTCAATCCCTCAAGCCTGCTGCGCACCATCGAGCTGGTCCAGGCCGCCGAAGCGGGCGGCTGACGCGGCCAGCAGATAGATCGCCCCGCTCAGCGCGGAAATCCAGAAACTCGCGGGCCAATCAGTATAATACGCAAATGCGATGCCCGCCCAGGCGGCCAGCAGCGCGAACCCCACCGACAGCGCGACGCCCAGGCCAAGCCGCGCGGTCAGCAGCTGCGCCGCCGCCGCGGGCCCCACCATCAGCGAAAACACCAGCAGCACACCCACGATCTGCGCACAGCCCGCGGTCGCCAGCGCGACGATAAGCAGAAACAACACCCCATACAGGCGCAGCGACACCCCCTTCGCCTCGGCCAGCTCGGGCATCAGGCTGGCGAACAGCAGCGGCCGCGAGATCACCCCTAGCCCGACCAGACTGAGCGCGCTCAACCCCGCCAGCGTCCACACCGTGGCGGCATCCACCGCGAGCACATTGCCGAACAGCAGCGCGCCGGGCGTGCCCGCGGCGGAGGTGTAGAAATGCAGAAACAGCAGGCCAAATCCAAGCGACACCGCAAGCACGATGCCGATCGCCACATCGCGCTGCGCCAGGCGCTCACCGATCAGCCCCATGCCCACGCCACCGGCCAGCGTCATCGCCACCAGCCCCCACAGCGGAGCAACGCCGACCAGATACGCGCCGGCGGCACCGGTGAAGCCGACATGGGCCAGCGCATGGCCGGCGAAACTCTGCCCGCGCAACACCAAAAAATACCCGACCGCACCGCAAAGAACCGCGACGATGCCGGCGGCGGCAAAGGCGTTGCGCATGAAATCATACTCAAACATGGCCACCCTGCACGTCATCGCCGCCCGACATCACGAAAATCCGCCCTTGCACCCGCGCCACCTCGATCGGCGCGCCATACAGCCGCGACAGCACCGGGCCGGTGATCACCTCGTCCAGCGTGCCCAGCGCCGCCTGGCCACGGCCGAGGTAAAGCACCCGATCGATCACGCCGAGCAGCGGCGTCAGCTCATGCGCGCTGAACAGCACGGTGATGCCAAGCTCGCGACATAGCCGCGCCACCAGCGCCACCACCGCCTGCGCATGCGCCGGATCAAGACTGATCAACGGCTCATCCAGCAGCAACAATCGCGGCCGACCGATCAACGCCTGCGCGATCAGCAGCCGCTGCCGCTCCCCACCGGACATGGCCGCAAGCCGCCGCCCGGCAAGGTCGCTCGCGCCGACCAGACCCAGCGCGCGCGCCACCTCGTCCGCCACCGCCCGCCCGCGCACCGCAAGGCCCGGACGCTGGCCCGACACCACCGAGGCGACAAACTCCCAGCCGCTCAGCGGCAGATTGGCAACCCCGCCGCGCAATTGCGGCATGTAGCCGACCGCATCATCGCCGCGCCGCGCCGGCGCGCCAAACACGCTGATCCGCCCGCGATCGGGCGCCAGCAGTCCCAGGATCGCGCGCATCAGCCTGGTCTTGCCGGCACCGTTCGGCCCCAGCACCCCGACGAACTCGCCAGGCGCGATCGACAGACTTA
>DAHWBL010000069.1 GCA_027323595.1 Acetobacteraceae bacterium
GACACCGCCAGCACCACCGGACCCAGCATCAGCACCCGCACCAGCTTGACCAGCGTGCCGATCTGCATCGCCAGCGCGCCCACCGGGGCGGTCGCCGCCAGCACCTGCGGCACCGCATAGACCATCAGCCCGGCCAGCACGCCGTAGGCATAGCTGGACATGCCGAGCGCCACCATCAGCAGCGGCAGCCCCAGCACCACCGCCACGCCGAGAACCGCGGTGAAGGCGATGGCACCGGCCACGTCCTCGGGGTGGGCGTCGATCGCGGGTGCCACCGCGGCGATGGCCGAATTGCCGCAGATCGAATTGCCGCAGGCGACCAGCACCGCCATGCGCGAGGTGAGGCCGAAAATGCGGCCGATGGCGTAGGCGATCAGCAGCGACAGCGTGACCACCCCGGCGATGCCGGCCAGCAGCCAGGGGCCGGCGGCGGCCACCGCCCGCGGGCTCACCGCCGCCCCCAGCAGCGCCACCGCGATCTCCAGCAGCAGCTTGCCGCTGAAGCCGATGCCTGGCCGCCAGCGCGGGCCGGGTGTCCAGGCGGTGCGCACGGCGGTGCCGAGCAGGATCGCCATGACCAGCGCCTCGACATAGGCCTGGCCGGTCAGCGCGCGCTCGGCCTGGGCGAGCAGGATCGCCCCGACCGTCACCGCGGCGCACAGCGCCACGCCTGGCGCGAGGCTTCTTACCAGGGACACATGGACGAATCGCGGCATGGGCACTGCTCCGAAAGGGTCGGTCCGAAAGAGCTGGTCCGTAAGGGCCGGTGTGGGTCGGCTGGCTCGACATGGGGCAGGCCGGGGGTATAACTCAAATACATATTTACCATGTAACCATGGTAAAAAGTTATATTGTCGCGAAACCCCGTCCGGGAGCCGCCGCGCCATGGCCCTGCCCCTGCATCTGCTGCGTCTGTTCACCCAGGTCGCCGAGGCCGCGTCGTTCTCGCGCGCCGCGGACCGGCTGCATATCAGCCAGCCGGCGGTCTCCAAGGGGGTGCGCGATCTGGAGCGCCAGCTCGGCGTGGTGCTGCTCGACCGGCGCAGCGACGGCGTGCAGACCACCGAGGCGGGGGCGGCGCTGCTGACCCATGCGCGCGAGATATTCGCCTCCGAGCGCGCCGCCGAGGCCGAGCTGCGCGCCATGCTGGGGCTCGCGCAGGGCAGTCTGGGCGTCGGCGCCAGCACCACCATCGCCACCTACCACATCGCCAGCCCGCTCGCCGCGTTTCGCGCCCGCCATCCGGGGGTGAGCCTGCGGCTGGTCAGCGCCAACACCCGCGACGTGCTGGAGCTGCTGCTGCGGCGCGAACTGGATGTCGCGCTGGTCGAGGGGCCGGTGGAGGAGCCGCGCGTCGCGCAGGTGCCGTGGCGGCGCGAGGCGATGGCGCTGATCGCCGCGCCCGCGCACCGGCTGGCGCGGCGCGGCGGCAAGGTGGGCGCGCACGATCTGGCCGACGAGCTGGTGATCCTGCGCGAGCCCGGTTCGGGCACCCGCGAGGTGGCGCTGGCGGCGCTGGCCGCGCTCGGGCCGGTGCCTGGCCAGCAGTTGGAGGTGGGCAGCACCGAGGCGATCAAGCAACTGGTGGCGGCGGGGCTGGGCGTTGCCATCGTCTCGAAGGTTGCCGCCGCCGACCAGATCGCGCTGGGTCGGCTGGTGGTGCTGCCGATGCAGGGTGGTGAGGTGGGGCGGATGCTCAGCCGGCTGCGTCTGATCGGGCGGCGGGCGAGCCCGGCGGCGATGGTGTTCGAGGCGTTGCTCGACACGGCGGGCGAAATCGGGGCGGCGGGCGAAGCTGGCTGATGCGCGCCGGTTTGCGCGGGCGACGATCCGCTCTACAAGCTTTCGGGCCGCGCGATCGCGTGCGGCCGTTCGCCGTTGTCGGCAACCGCCAGGGGGAGGTCCAATTCGATGCGCTACATCGACGCGTTCAATCATTTTTTTCCGCAAGGCCTGTGGGACCGCATGCTCGCCTCCGAGGGGGCGGCGCGCGACATCGGCAAGCGCATGCGCAACATCCCGGCGATCTTCGATCTGGATCGGCGGTTGCAGGTGATGGATATGTTCAGCCAGCACGAATACAGCCAGGTGCTGTCGCTGGGCATGCCGCCGCTGGACGCGATGGCGAGCCCCGAGGAATGTCCGCAATTCGCCCGGCTGGGCAATGACGGGCTGGCCGAGCTGTGCGTGCGCCATCCCGATCGCTTCCCCGGCTATCTCGCCTCGCTGCCGATGAACAATCCGGCCGCCGCGGCCAAGGAGGCCGAGCGTGTGCTGGCGCCGGGTGGCGCGGTGGGGCTGCAACTGCACACCAATGTCGGCGGGCTGCCGCTCGATGACGAGCGGTTTTATCCGATCTTCGAGATCGCGGCGAAGCATGACCGCCCGGTGTTCCTGCATCCGTCGCGCGGCGCGGACTTCCCTGATTACCTGTCCGAGAACAAATCCAAATACGAGATCTGGTGGACGTTCGGCTGGCCGTACGAGACCTCCACCGCGATGGCGCGGCTGGTGTTCTCGGGCATCATGGACAAGCTGCCGGAACTGAAGGTGCTGGCGCATCATTTGGGCGCGATGGTGCCGTTCTTCGAGGGGCGCGTGGGGCCTGGCTGGGACCAGCTCGGCAAGCGCACCACCGATGAGGATTACGGCGCGGTGCTGCGCGGGCTGAAGAAGCGCCCGCTCGATTACTTCAAGGATTTCTATGCCGACAGCGCGGTGTTCGGGTCGCGCTCGGCCACCGTCTGCGGGCTCGATTTCTATGGCGCCGACAAGGTGCTGTTCGCGTCCGACTGCCCGTTCGATCCGGAGGGCGGGCCTGGCTATATCCGCGACACCATCGCGATCATCGAGAGCCTGACGCTGTCGGACGCGGATCGTAACAAGATCTGCCACGGCAACGCGGTGAAACTGTTCCGCCTGGCGAAGTAGCCACGGCCATGCGGGCGGGGATTTCCCGCCCGCATGGTGCCGGCTGGTTGTTGCCCTGCACGGGGCCGGCGGAATAGACAATGCCACCGCCGCCGCGACGGCCGCGCGGTGGTGAGCGGAAGGCGGGCAGGGTCATGCGAATCTCCATCCTTGGCATCGGCTATGTCGGCGCGGTCGCCTGCGGGTGCCTCGCGCGGATGGGCCACGAGGTTATTGGCGTCGATGTGTCCGCCGCCAAGGTGGCGCTGCTGGCCGCCGGCAAATCGCCGATCGTCGAGGCGGAGATCGAGCAGATCATTGCCGACGCGGTGGCGGCGGGGCGTCTGACCGCCACCACCGACGTCGCCGCGGCGATCGCCGCCACCGAATTATCCTTCATCTGCGTGGGCACGCCCTCCGCGCCGGACGGCGCGACCTCGATGCTGGCCATCGACGAGGTGGCCGGGCAGATCGGCCGGGCGCTGCGTGACAAGGCGGGCGCGCATGTGGTGGTGATGCGCTCCACCGTGCCGCCGGGCACCGGGCAGGACCGGGTGATCCCGCTGCTGGAGCGCTCCTCTGGCCGCCGGCTCGGCGAGGGGCTGTTCTATTATTCCAACCCCGAATTCCTGCGCGAGGGCACCGCGGTGGCGGATTTCCATGCGCCGCCCTTCACCCTGATCGGCGCGCCCGAGGGCGATGACGGCGCGGCGCTGCGCGCGCTCTATGCGCCGATCCCTGGCGCGGTGCATGTCATGCCCTATCGCACCGCCGAGAGCGTGAAATTCCTCTCCAACGCCTACCACGCGGTCAAGCTCGCCTTCGCCAACGAGGCGGGCGGCATTCTGGCGGCCTATGGGGTGGACGCGCCGGAGGCGTTCCGGCTGTTCTGCGAGGACCGGGTGCTCAACATCTCGCCGGCCTATCTGCGGCCGGGCTTCGCCTTTGGCGGCTCGTGCCTGCCCAAGGATGTGCGCAGCTTCACCGCGCTGGCCAGCAAGCGCGGCATCGCGGCACCCTTCCTGGGCCAGCTCATGGCCAGCAACCAGGCGGTGGTGGACCGCGCCTTCGAGATGATCGCGGCCCAGGGGCGGCAGAAGGTCGCGCTCTATGGACTGGCGTTCAAGCCGGGCACCGACGATTTGCGCGAAAGCCCGTTCGTGCTGCTTGCCGAACGATTGATCGGGCGTGGCTTCGAGCTCGCGATCTTTGACCGGTTCGTGCAGGTGGCGCGGCTGACCGGGGCCAACAAGGCCTATATCGACCGCGAGATCCCGCATCTGGAAAAGCTGCTGGTCGATGACCCGGCGCGCGCGGCGCAGGGGGCTGGCATCATCGTCGCGGGGCACCTGGCGCGGCCCGATCGCCCGGCGCTGCTTG
Source organism: Acetobacteraceae bacterium (assembly GCA_027323595.1). Taxonomy (GTDB): domain Bacteria; phylum Pseudomonadota; class Alphaproteobacteria; order Acetobacterales; family Acetobacteraceae; genus CAIVDX01. The sequence goes on from DAHWBL010000069.1 coordinate 4,291, forward strand.
GTGTGCTGGACCGGCAGTTCGTGCTCGACCTGGCCAACATCGCCGAGCTGCGCGGCCATCCTTCCATCCGCTACCAGGGTTTGTGCTGGTGAGCAGCCGGCCGCGGCTGCTGTTCGTCAGCCCGCGCTATCTGTTTCCGCTCGACCAGGGTGGCAAGATTCGCACCGCCAACATATTGCGCGGGCTGCGCGGCGGGGCGTTTGACATCACGCTGGCAAGCCCGGTGCCGGCGGCGGTGGCGCACAGCCAGGCCGAGATCGACGCGATCTGCGACCGGTTCATTTCCTGGCCGGCGCCGCATGTCGGCACGCCCGGCCGGGTGGCGATGCTGGCGGACCGGCTGCCGGTCGCCGTGGCGTCCGACCGGTCTGCCGCCGGGGCGGGGCTGGTGGCGCGCGCGCTCGCCGACACCGACCTGCTGCTCGCCGATTTTCCGCACAGCGTGCCGCTGTTGCCCGCCGGTGGCTGGCCGGCCTCGGTGATGTTCACCCACAATGTGGAGGCGGAGATTTTCGCCCGCCATGCCGAGGTGGCGCGCGGGGTGATGCGGCTGGTGTGGCGGCAGCAGGCGCGCAAGATGCGCCGGTTCGAGGCCGCGGCGCTGGCGCGCTTCACCTCGGTCATCGCGGTCAGCCGGCGCGACGCGGACGCGCTGGCGGCGGCGTACGGGCTGGGCGATGTGGCGGTGATCGATACCGGGGTGGACCTGGATTTTCACGCCTTCCAGCCGCCCAACCCGCCGCCGGCGCCGGGCGGGGGCACCATCGTCTTCACCGGGGCGATGGATTGGCGGGCCAACATCGACGGCATCGAGTTCCTGATGAACGAGGTGTGGCCGGTGCTGACGCGCAGCCATCCGGGCGCGCGGGCGCTGATCGTGGGGCGCAACCCGCAGCCCGCGCTGGTCGAGGCGGCCAGGGCGCGCGGGGTGGATTTCGATTTCACCGGCTATGTGGACGACATACGTCCGTATGTGGCGCGCGGAGATGTGTATATCATTCCGCTGCGGGTCGGCTCGGGCACGCGGATCAAGGCGTTCGAGGCGATGGCGTCGGGGCGGCCGGTGGTGTCCACCACGCTGGGGGTGGAGGGGCTGGATGTGACGCCTGGCACCCATTTCATGCGCGCCGACAGCGCCGGGGAATTCGCCGCGGCGATCGCCGGGCTGTTGGACGACGCCGGGCGCGCGCGCGCGATGGCGGCCGCGGCGCGGCGGCTGGTCGAGGAGCGCTTCAGCTGGTCGGTGGTGGCGCGGCAGTTCGAGGAAATCTGCCTGCGCGCGCTGCGGCCGGCGCGCGGCGTTACAAAGTAAAGGCGCGCCCGCTCACCGGGCGGTCGAGCAGGATGGTGAGGCCGGTGTGGCGTGGATCATCCTTGATCACGCCGAGCAGTTTGCCCACCGTTTCGGCCGGCCCCTCCAGCACATGGACGAACTGCCCGTCGAAATAATGCAGCCGGCCGCTGACGCCGCGCGTGTGGTTGCGCGAGGCGCAGAGCAGTTCGAGCATCTTCAGTGCGGACGGAGAGAAAGAGACAGCCGCGCGAGAGCGGTAGACCACACAACGCAAGGTTGCCGAGGTGGGCGAGTTCATGCACATATCCACTCAAAAATTAACCGTTGTTTAAGTTTTTAGGCAAATTGTCGGAAAAACAGAAGAAAATAATATCTAAAAACACGCAACAATTATCAAAATAGTGGCAAATCGGCCGATTTCGGGACGCGGGGAGCCTGGTGACGGCGCAGACTGGCCGGCCAATGCGGCGCCGAGGTGGCTTCCCCGTGGCATTGATTGGGGCATTGGTTCGGGCCGGGATTCGGGCCGGGCTTCGGGCGGCAAATCTTATTTCCGGTCGCCGCGATCTGGTCCTAAAATCATCGTCACCAGACGCTCATCCGCCAACGGAGCCGCCATGTCCGCCACATCCCTCGCGCCGGTCCGCCTCAGCCGCGCCGGCTCCGGCCCGGCCCTGCTGTTGCTGCATTGCCTGGGCGTTGATCGCCACATGTGGTCGATCGCCGCCGCCGGGCTGGAGCGAGATTTCACCTTGATCAGCTGCGATTTCCCCGGCCATGGCGACGCCGCGCCGGCCGCCGGGCCCTATGGCATCGCCGATCTGTCCGGCCAGATCGCCGCCGGGCTCGACGCGCTCGGCGGCGGCAAGGTGCATGTCGGCGGCATCTCGCTCGGCGGCCTGGTCGCCCAGCACCTGGCCGCCACCCGGCCCGAGCTGGTCGATCGGCTGATCCTGATCGACACCA
>DAHWBL010000347.1 GCA_027323595.1 Acetobacteraceae bacterium
CGATGATGCCAAGCCCCGCCGCGCGGGCGGCGTGGGCCGCGACGGCGCTGACCGGGAATTCGGCGATGCTGACGCCGTGGCGCGCATTGTCGGCGATCTCGGCCTCGGTGCGGTCGTCATGGCTCGCGATCGGAACCGACCGCCCGGCGAGCCGCGCGAGCAGGCCGGCGCGGTTGGGCTCGCGCAGCCGGTCGCGCTGGTCGCGGAGCGCGACGATCTGCGCCTCCAGCTCGGCATCGGTGGTGCATTGCGGGCGGCGGACGCGGCGGAACAGGTCCAGATCGGCATATTGGCCAAAGCCCGGGGTGTGATCCATCAGGCTGACCATGCCGAGCAGGCTGTTGTCGGCGTAGCGGTCGAGCTGGTCCAGCAGGCAGGGGGCCGGCAGTTCGCAGCGCAGATGCAGCCGGTGGTCGGATTTGAGGATGGCCGTCTCGCCGGGGCCGACCGCGAGGCCGGCGAGGTCGGCGACGGCGTTGTCGCAGGTCTCGGCCCGGCCGCGCTCGAAGCCGATATCGCCCACGCACAGCGCGTCGAACACGGTGGTGATGCCGGCGGCGGCACAATGGGCGTCATGCGCGAGCAGCGCGCTCAGCGACGGCCAGCGGGCGTTGGAACGCGGCTGGACCTGGCGCTCCAGATTGTCGGTGTGCAGATCGATCAGCCCGGGGAGGATGAAATCGCCTTCGCAATCGATCGCGCCGGGCAGGTGCGAGAGGGCCGGGTCGATCGCCTCGATGCGTCCGTCGCGGACCGACAGGCTGGCGTGAAGCACGGCGTCGGGCAGCACCAGATGGGCGTTGGTCAGCAGGGTCTGCGTCGGCATGGCGGGTCCGGATGTCGGCGGGGCGGGCATTGGCCGATGCGCGCGGGGCGGAGTCAACAGGTGCGCGCGGTCTGTTGCCTTGACTTGGCCGGGGGGCTCCGCAAGAACCGCGCACCACCACGCGAACCCCGAGAAAGAGCATTGTCCCATGAGCACGTCGCCTGTCGCCAAGCGCAAATCCGGCGGTCTGCTCGATAACGCCAAGACCATCATCTATGCCGGGCTGATCGCCATCGGCATCCGCACCTTCCTGCTCGAACCGTTCAACATCCCGTCGGGCAGCATGGAGCCCACCCTGCTGGTCGGCGATTTCCTGTTCGTGTCGAAATACAGCTACGGCTATTCGCGCTATTCCTTCCCGTTCGGCCCGCCCTTGTTCCATGGCCGCATCCCCGACTGGGGCCCCGCGCGCGGCGATGTGGCGGTGTTCAAGCTGCCGCGTGACGGCTCGACCGACTATATCAAGCGCATCATCGGCCTGCCCGGCGACCGCATCCAGATGCGCGCCGGCGTGCTGTTCATCAACGGGGTGGAGGCGCCGCGCGCGCCCGCCGGCACCTACAACACCGAGATCGGCAATGTGCCGTTGGTGCTGCGCCGCTATATCGAGACCCTGCCCAACGGCGTGAAGCATGAGATCGCCAAGGCCGACGATACGAGCTGGGCCAACAACACCCCCGAATTCCACGTGCCCGACGGCTATCTGTTCGCCATGGGCGATAATCGTGATGACAGCCTGGACAGCCGCTATCAGGATCAGGTCGGCTTCGTGCCGATCGAGAATCTGGTCGGGCGGGCGGAGTTCATCTTTTTCTCCATCGATGAGACATCGCCGTTGTGGGAATTCTGGCAATGGCCGTTCGAGATCCGCTGGAGCCGGCTGATGCGGCCGATCAGGTGACCGGCGCCGAACAGGCGGGGCTCGCGGCGGCGGCCGGGCGGCTGGGGCACCGGTTCGCGACCCCGAGCCTGCTGGCCGAGGCGCTGACCCATCGCTCGGCGGCGGCGGCGCGCGGCGGCCTGCGTGGCGCGGGGTCCAACGAACGGCTGGAATTCATCGGCGACCGGGTGCTGGGGCTGCTGATCGCCGAGTGGCTCGCCGAACGCTTCCCGCACGAGCAGGAGGGCGCGCTGGGCCGCCGGCTCGCCGATCTGGTGGCCCAGCCCGCGCTTGCCGCCATTGCCGCCGAAATAGGGATCGAGGCGATGCTGTCGGCGGCTCCGGGCGAGGTGCGCGCGGGGGTGAAGCGTCAGGCCACCGTGCTGGCGGACGCGATGGAGGCGGTGATCGGGGCGATCTATCTGGATGGCGGGCTTGCGCCCGCGCGCGATTTCGTCCGCCACGCCTGGGCCGGCGTGCTGGACCGGCAGGTGCAGCCGCCCAAGGACGCCAAGACGACATTGCAGGAATGGGCGCTGGCGCGCGCGCCGGCACTGCCGCACTATGAGGTGACGGCGCGCAGCGGGCCGCCGCATGCGCCGGTTTTCACCATCACGGTCAGCGTCGGCGAGCAGGCGGCCAGCGGCACCGCGGGGTCCAAGCGGGCCGCTGAGCAGGCCGCGGCCGGCGCGCTGCTGGCACTTCTGGGGGCATCATGACCGGACCGACACGCTGCGGCTTCGCCGCCATCCTGGGGGCACCCAACGCCGGCAAATCGACGCTGCTGAACCGCTTCGCCGGCACCAAGCTGTCGATCGTCACGCCGAAGGCGCAGACCACGCGGTTTCGCGTGCTGGGCATCGTCATGCGCGAGCTGGCCGACGGCGGCAGCGCGCAGATATTGCTGGTGGACACGCCGGGCATCTTCAAGCCGCGCCGGCGGCTGGATCGGGCCATGGTCGCCGCCGCCTGGAACGGTGGCGGTGATGCCGACATCGTTCTGTTCGTCGTCGATGCCAAGACCGGCATCACCCAAGGCGTGCGCACCATCGCCGAGGAGCTGGCGCGGCGCGGCGGCGTGCTGTGGCTGGTGCTGAACAAATCCGATCTGGTGGCGCCCGCGGCGCTGCTGCCGCTGATCGACGGGCTCAACCGGCTCGTGCCGTTCGTCGAGACCTTCATGGTGAGCGCGGTCACCGGCGAGGGGGTGGAGGAACTGCTTGGCCGGGTGGCGGCCGCCCTGCCGGAGGGGCCGCTGCTGTATCCGCCCGACGACCTGACCGATCTGCCGGACCGGCTGCTCGCCGCCGAGCTGGTGCGCGAGCAGGTGTTCCTGCGGGTGCGCCAGGAGGTGCCCTATGGCGTCACCGCCGAAACCGAGAACTGGCAGGAGCGGGCGGACGGGTCGGTGCGGGTGGATGTCACCATCTATGTCGCGCGGTCCGGACAGAAATCAATCCTGATCGGCGCCGGCGGGCAGATGGTGCGCGCGATCGGGGCGGCCGCGCGCACCCAGCTCGCCAGCCTGATCGGCCGGCCGGTGCATCTGTTCATCAACGTCAAGGACCGGCCCGGCTGGGACGAGGAGACCGCGCGGTTGCGCGCGCTGGGGCTGGAGGAGGACCGCTGAGGCCATGGAATGGGAGTCGCCGTCGGTGGTGCTGGCGGCGCGGCCCTGGGGAAGTGGCGACGCGGTGGTCAGCCTGTTGGCCCAGGACCAGGGGCTTTGGCGCGGGCTGGTGAAGGGCGGTGCCGGGCGGGCGCAGGCATCGACCTGGCAGCCCGGCAATCTGGTGGCCGCGCGCTGGACCGCCCGGCTCAGCGACCAGCTCGGCAATCTGGGCGGCGAGCTGGTGCATCACGCCGCCGCGGTGGTGATGGACGACCCGCTGGCGATCGATATCCTGGCGTCGGCCTGTGCGCTGGCCGAGACCGCGCTGGTCGAGCGTGAGCCCGAGCCGGAGCTGTTCGCCGGTCTCGCGCGGCTGATGGTGGAATTGCCGGCCGGCGCGCCGGTGCTGGCCGGGCTGGTGCGGTTCGAGCTGGCGCTGCTGTCCCGGCTCGGATTCGGGCTTGATCTGTCCGCCTGCGTGCTGAGCGGCTCGAACTCGGGCCTGGCCTATGTCTCGCCGCGCACCGGCCGCGCGGTCACCGCGGCGGCGGCTGGTGACTGGGCCGACCGGCTGCTGGTGTTGCCGCGATTCGTGCTCGATGACGGCGAGGGCGACCCGGCCGGCTGGCGCGACGGGCTGCGGCTCAGCGGGCATTTCCTGGCGCGCGACCTGTTCGGCCAGACCAATCGGGGGCTGCCGCCGGCGCGCGAGCGGCTGGTGCGCCGGGTCGAGGCGATGCTCGATCACCCAACCTGATTATTGGGCTGCCGGCACCGGCTGGAGCGCATCGGCCAGGATGCGGGCGAGCTGCGGCGCGCGGAACGGCTTGGTGAGGATGAAGCGTTCGCGGTCGAGCGGGGCGGGATCGGCGAAGCCGGTCATGAAGATGATCGGCAGGTCGGGCAGATGGGCGCGGATTTCGGCGGCGGCGTCCGCGCCGTTCATGCCGGGCATGGCGAAATCGATCAGCAGCGCGTCGGGCGGCGGGCCGGCGAGGACGAGGCGGATCGCGCTCGCGGCGTCGCTGAGCAGCTCGTAGCGGCAGCCGATGGTGGCCAGCACGCTGGTCACGGTCTCACCGACCAGCGGGTCGTCATCGACCACCAGGATGAAGCGGTCCTTGGTCTCGGCGGTGGGGGTGACGATCGCTGGCGTGTCGGCGACGCGGGGCACCTCGCGGCTGGAGCGCGGCAGATAGACCAGCACCGAGGTTCCTTCGCCCGGCGCGGTGTCGATCGTCACCCCGCCGCCGGATTGTCGGGCGACGCCGTAGACCTGCGACAGACCCAGGCCGGTGCCTTTGCCTTGCGGCTTGGTGGTGAAGAACGGATCGAACGCACGGGCGACGACCTCGGCGGGCATGCCGGTGCCGCTGTCACGCACCGCCAGACAGATATAGTCGCCATCGGCCAGCTCGGCGGCCTCGGCGGTGAGGCTCGGGCTGCCGGCGGGGACGTTGAAGGTCTCGATCAGCAGCCGGCCGCCATCGGGCATCGCGTCGCGGGCGTTGATCGCGAGGTTGAGCACCATGTTCTCGACCTGCACCGGGTCGGCATAGGCCGGCCACAGAGTGTCGCCCAGGCGCAGTTCCAGGGTCACGTGCGCGCCGACCGAGCTGACCAGCAGGTCGCGCATGCCGCCGAGCACGGATTGCAGCGCGATCGGCTGTGGCTGGAGAATCTGCTGGCGCGAGAAGGCGAGCAACTGGCGGGTGAGGCTGGCGGCGCGCTCCGATGCCTGGCGGACCAGTTGCAGGGCGCGCGATTCGCCGCTGGGCGGGCGCAGCGCGTCCAGATTGACGATGATCGAGGTCAGCAGATTGTTGAAATCATGCGCAAGGCCCGCGGTGAGCTGCCCGACCGCCTCCATTTTCTGCGACTGGCGCAGCTGCGCCTCGGCGACCTCGCGCCCGCGGATCGCGTCCTCGCGGGCGATCAACGCCGCGCGCATGGCCTCGTAGGCGCCGAACTGGCGCATCAGCAGCCAGGTGAGCACGCAGATCAGCACCGCGCAGCCGACGCCGGCGGTGCCGATGGTGATCGCGTCCTGATGCCAGCCGGCCAGGGCCGCGGATTCAGCCAGCGTGACCGAGACGATCACCGGGTAGCCGATGGGCATCATGGTGGCGACCATGCGCGGCTCGCCGTAGCCATGCGGGGTGGTGAACAAGGTGGGAATGCCGCGGCGGATGCTGCCCAGCAGGGATGGCGGGATCTGGGTCGCCTCGTGGTTTTCGGGCGGCGGCGGCGGCGAGCGCACCAGCATCTGCCCATCCGCGCGCCACAGGCTGATGGCCAGCGAGTTGTTGCTGCGGATCGAATTATACAGCGCGGAGAAATATTCGAGCTGGATGGCGCCGAGCACCAGCCCGACGAAGCGCCCGTCCGGGCCGCTGAGGCGGCGGGCGAGATAGATCGTCTCGGTGCCGGAGCCGCGATTGGACACGCGCATGCTGACGAACGAGCGCTGGGTCGAGTCGCCGCCTTGCAGCGCCTTGAAATAATCCCGGTCGGACACGTTGATCGCCGGCACCGGGTAGTAGCGCGAGAAATTCACCACCTGGCCGGTGCTGGAGATCAGCGACAGCGCATCGAGCTGCGGCACGCCGGCGATCTTGCCGGCCAGTGCCAGATGGGCGGCGTAGCTGGATTTTTCGCGCACCAGCGCCTCTGGCGTGTCGATGCCCTCGGCCTGGAGTTCGGTGGCGACATTGTCGAGCACCAGATCGACGCCCTGCATGGCGCGCGCGGTCTGTTCGGCGAGCAGGAAATCGAAGCGGCGGATTTCGTCGCGCGCGCTTTCGAGCGATCGTTCGCGCACCTGCAACAAAATGAAGGCGGTCAGTGCCAGGATGACCATGGCCAGGATCGCGCCGCCGAGCATGGCCCAGTGCGCCGGCCGGGCGCGCCAGGCGTCACCCGAACCGGTGGTGGTCGGCACGCCCGCGGTGGCAGGTTGCATGGTGTCCAGCACCGAAAGGGTCACTCCTGAGGCCGGACCGGAAGGTCCACAGCGAATCCTATCAGAAGAATCCAGCCGGATCAGCCAAAAAATATATCCGCTTGCATGGTGGAATTGCCGGCGCCCGGACCCCGGCCGGTCAGTCGGCGCCGGCGCCGATCTTGTCGGGCCCCAGCTTCTGCGCAAGCGTGGGCAGCCGCGCGGCGCGACGTGGCGACAGTCGCCGTTGCAGCCGGTCCAGATACAGATAGATGACCGGGGTGGTGTAAAGCGTCAGCGCCTGGCTGAGGATCAGCCCGCCGACCATCGCGAAGCCGAGCGGGCGACGCAGCTCCGAGCCCGCGCCGGTGCCCAGCATCAGCGGCAGGCCCGACAGCAGTGCGGCCATGGTGGTCATCAGGATCGGGCGAAAGCGCATCAGGCAGGCCTGGCGGATCGCTTCGAGCGGTTCGAGCCCGGCGCCGCGTTCCGCGCTGATGGCGAAATCCACCATCATGATGCCGTTCTTTTTAACGATGCCGATCAGCAGGATGACGCCGATCAGCGCGATCACCGACAGATCATAGCCGAACGCCATCAGCATCAGCAGCGCGCCCACGCCGGCGGACGGCAGGGTGGACAAGATGGTCAGCGGCAGGATGTAGCTTTCATACAGCACGCCCAGGATGATGTAGACGGTGATCAGCGCCGCGGCGATCAGATATGGCTGGCTCGCCAACGAGGATTGGAACGCCTGCGCGGTGCCCTGGAAGGTGCCAACCACGGTGCTGGGGGTGCCGATTTTGAGCATCGCCGCGTTGATCGCATCGACCGCCTGGCCCAGTGCCACGCCCTGCGCGAGGTTGAAGGAGATCGTCACCGACGGGAACTGGCTCTGATGGCTGATCGACAGCGGCTGCACGGGCCGTGTGTTCACATGCACGAACGACGACAGCGGCAGGCTCTGGCCGGTGGTGGCGGAGCGCACATAGAGCTTGTCCAGCGTGTCGAGCTTGCCTTGCAGCGCCGGCGGCACTTCGAGGATCAGGTGGAAGGAGTTCACCTGGCTGAAATACTGGGTGATCTGGCGCTGGCCGAACGCATCATAGAGCGTGTCGTCGATGGTTTGCAGCGCCACCCCCGAGCGTGAGGCGCGGTCGCGATCGACGGTGAGGGTGGCGGTGACGCCGGCGATCTGCTGGTCGGTGGCGACATCGCGCAGCATCGGCAGGGTGGTGAGCTGGTCGAGCACCTTGGGCGCCCAACTGTAAAGCTCGGGCGCGTTCGCGTCCTGCAGGGTGAATTGATACTGGGTCTTGGTGGCGTGCGCGCCGACGCGAATGTCCTGCGCGGCCTGGAGGAACATGTTGGCGCCGGGCACGCGGGCGAGCTGCGGGCGCAGCCGCGCGATCACCTGCTGCGCGTTGGAGGTTCGCTCGCTCCATGGCTTCAGGGCCAGGAAGCAATAGCCCTGGTTCTCGGTGCGCGCCGAATAGGTGCCGCCGATCGAGCAGGACCAGTTGGCGATGTCGGGTTCCTTGTCGAGCACCGCGCCGATCGATTCCTGTCGCCGCGCCATCGCCTCGAACGACACGTCCTGTCCGGCCTCGGAGATGCCCTGGATGATGCCGGTGTCCTGGTCGGGGAAGAAGCCCTTGGGGATGATGATGTAAAGATACGCCGTGGTGGCGACGGTGGCGAGGAACACCATGAGGGTGATGAACTGGTGGCGCAGCACGATATCGAGCGTGCGCCGATAAAAGCCCAGAATGCCCTCGAAGAAGGCTTCGATCATGCGATAGAGCGCGCCGTGCTTTTCCTCGTGGTGGCCAAGGAAGCGCGAGCACATCATCGGCGTGAGGGTCAGCGAGATCAGCGCCGACATCACCACCGCGACACCCACGGTCATCGCGAATTCGCGGAACAGGCGTCCCACGATGCCGCTCATCAGCAGCAGCGGGATGAACACCGCGATCAGCGAGGCGCTGATCGACACGATGGTAAAGCCGATCTCGCCGGCACCCTTGATCGCCGCGTCGAGCGGGGCCATGCCGTCCTCGATGTGGCGAAAAATATTTTCCAGCATCACGATCGCATCATCGACGACGAAGCCCACCGCGATGGTCAGCGCCATCAGCGACAGATTATCGAGGCTGTAGCCGAGCAGATACATCATCGCGAACGTGCCGATCAGCGCGAGCGGCACGGTGACGGACGGGATGATGGTGGCCCACACGTTGCGCAGGAACACGAAGATCACCAGCACCACGAGCCCGATCGACAGCATCAAGGTGAACTGCACATCCGACACCGAGGCGCGGATGGTGCCGGTGCGGTCGAGCACGGTGCGCACATGGATCGATGGCGGGATCGAGGCGAGCAGCCGCGGCAGTGCCGCCTGCACGCGGTTGACCACGTCGATGATGTTGGCGTCGGGTGTCTTGTAGATGATCAGCTGAATGCCGCGTCGGCCGTTCTGCCAGGCGGAGGAATGCGTGTTCTCGGCGTCGTCGATGGCGACGCCGATGTCGCGCACCCGCACCGGCGCGCCGTTGCGCCAGGCCAGGATGACGTCCTGATATTCGGCGGCCATGGTGAGCTGGTCGTTGTCATAGACGGTGAACGAGGTGCTCGGGCTTTCGATGCTGCCCTTGGGCGCGTTGACGGTGGCGTTGGTGAGGGTGTTGCGCACGTCCTCCAGCGTCATGCCCATCGCGGCGAGGCGCGCGGGATCGATCTGGATGCGCACCGAACGCTTCTGCTCGCCGCCGATCGCCACCTGCGACACGCCGCGGATCTGCGATATCTGCTGCGACAAAATGGTGTCGGCATAATCATCGACCGTGATCAGCGGCAATTCGTCGGACTGCACCGCCAGGATCAGGATCGGCGCGTCGGCCGGGTTGACCTTGCGATAGGTCGGCGGTGTGGGCAGCGCCTTGGGCAACTGGCCGGAAGCGGCGTTGATCGCCGCCTGGATATCGACGGCGGCGGCGTCGATGTTTTTCTCCAGGTCGAATTGCAGCACGATCTGGCTGATGCCCAGCACGCTGGTGGAGGTCATCTCGGCAACGCCGGGGATTTGCGAGAACTGCCGTTCGAGCGGTTGTGCCACGGTTGCGGCCATGGTGTCGGGGCTGGCGCCGGGCAGGTTGGCGGTGACCTGGATGGTGGGAAATTCGACGCGCGGCAGCGGCGCGACCGGCAGCAGCGGATAGGCCGCGAGCCCGACCAGCAGGAGGGCGGCCATCAGCAGCGACGTGCCGATCGGGCGACGGATGAACGGCGTCGAGATGCTCATGCGGGCGTGGCCTCCATGAAGATGGCGCGCCGCGGCATCTCAGCCACCCGCGCCGGCGATGGTCGGCGCGACGCGCGTGCCGTTCTGCAATTTCGACTGGCCGCTGATGACCACCTTCATGTCGGCGGTCACGCCGCGGCCGATCACCGCGATCTGCCCGTCATCCTGCACCACATCGACCGGGGTGACCGCCACGGTCTGGTCCGCGGCGACGGTATAGACGAACACGCCGCGCGGGCCGCGTTGCAGCGCGGTGCTCGGCACCGTCAGCGCGCCGGGCAGCGTGCGCACGAACAGCCGCGCATTGACGAACTGGCCGGGCCATAATTTCTCATCGAGATTGCTGAACACCGCCTTGAGCTTATAGGTGCCGGTGGTCTGGTCGATGGTGTTGTCCACCGTCAGCAGGGTGCCGCGGGCCAGCTCGCCATGGTCGTCGGAGGCAAAGGCCGAGACCGCCAGCGTGCCGCCATGCATCGCCTCCATCACCTGCGGCAGCGTGTCCTGCGGCAGGGTGAAGATCAGCGCGATCGGGTGGATCTGAGTGATGGTGACGATGCCCGCGGCGTCGCTCGCGTGGATCAGGTTGCCGACATCGATCATGCGCAGCCCGGCGCGCCCCTCGATCGGCGAGGTGACGCGGGTGAAGGACAGATTGAGCTGCGCGGTGTCGATCGCGGCGGTGTCGCCCTCGATGTTGGCGACGAGCTGGGCGACGGTGGCGAGCTGGGTGTCCACGCTTTGGCGTGTCGCGAACTGGCTTTTCGCCAATTCCGAATAGCGCGCCAGATCGAGCCGCGCATTCATCAGTTGCGCCTCGTCGGCGCGCTTCTTGGCCAGCGCCTGGTCGAGCGCGGCCTGATACGGGCGCGGATCGATCACCGCCAGCAGATCGCCGGGCTTCACCGTCTGGCCCTCGGTGAAATCCACGGTTTGCAGGGTGCCATCGACGCGGGCGCGTACCAGCACGGACTGGAACGCCTGCACCAGCCCGACATTGCGCAGGATCACCGGCACGTCCGCGCGCGTCACCGGCGCGACCCCCGCCGGCACGCCGTTGCCGGGCGACGCAGCCGCCGGCGCCTCGGGGGCGGCGGATTGGGCGAGCGCGCCCGGGCTGCCCGCCAGGAGCACGGCGGCGGCCAGGGCCAAGGGCGCGATCAGGCGACGATGCTGCATCATGCAACCTGACATACGGTTATTGCGCATAATCACAAGTATTTTCGCTCCCTCGAAGTCCCCATGCTCGCATCAAGCCACGTTCGCGGCGCAGCGCCAAGATGGTCGGATTGTCACTGCCGCAGCTGCTCCGACGCAGGAGTAGCAGGTTTCGGGCCAGAGTTTGCCGTCGTCGCCGTTGGGCGCGCGGTCTTGTGTTACATTTTGTCGCAAGTGACCTCGGCGCCGCCCTGCCAGACCCGGCGCACCACCAGCCTTGGATCGAGCGCGATCATGTCGGCGCGCGCGCCCGCGCCCAGCCGGCCGACATCACCCGCGCCGATCGCCGCCGCGGGGGTTGCGGTGGCCATGCGCAGCGCGGCCGCCACCGGCACGTCGCATAAATCGACCGCGTTGCGCACCGCCTCGGCGAGGCACAGATGCGCCCCGGCCAGCGTGCCGGCCGCATCGGTGAGCCGCCCCTCGCGCAGGCCGATGGGCACGCCGTCGAGCAGGAAATGCTCCGGCCCGCCGACGCTGGGCATGGCATCCGACACCACGAACAGCCGCTCCGGCCCGAGCAGGCGAAAGGCCAGCCTGGCATTGGCCGGATGCACGTGCTGCCCGTCGAGGATGATGCCGGCGAACAGCGCGTCCATGCCCAGCGTGGCGCCGACCAGGCCGGGCGCGCGCGGGCCGATCTGGCGCATCGCGTTGAACAGATGCGTGCTGCCGCGCAGCCCCTGCGCACGCGCGGCGACCATGTCGTCCCAGTCGGCCTCGCTGTGGCCGGCGAACACCACCGCGCCGGTCGCGACCAGCCGGGCGAGCGCGCCGGCGGGCAGGGTTTCGGGCGCGAGGGTGACCAGCAGATGGCCGACCCGCGGCGGCC
>DAHWBL010000369.1 GCA_027323595.1 Acetobacteraceae bacterium
CGCCGCCGAGGAGGCCTGGCTGGAGGCCGCGAGCGCGCTCGAAGCCGCTGGCTGATCACGCGCCGGGGTCGATCCGCACCACCTGGTTGCGTCGGCCGGCCCGGTCCTCCAGCAGCCGCGCGGCGGCGATGCGCCCCGACAGTGCCGCCATCGGCATGCCCGGGCCGGGATGCACGCTGCCGCCGGCCAGATACAGCCCCTCCACCCGCCCGCGCGCGCCCGGACGCACGAAGCCGCCGCGCGCGCCATGCCCCACGCGGCCATAGAGCGCGCCGCCGGTGGCCGGATAGCGCGCGGCGAATTCCGCTGGCCCGATCGGCATCGCCGCCTCCACCGGGTCGATCCGCAGGCCGCAGCGCGCCATCACCTCCCAGGCCCGCGCGCCCCATTGCGCCGCCATCGCCGGGCGCACGGCCTGGCCATCCGCGGGCGCGTTGATCAATGCCAGCAGCCGCTCGGGCGCATCCGCGCGCGTGGGTGGCTCGGCGCGATCCTGTGCGCAGACATACACCGTCGGCGCGGCGGTCACGGTGCGACGGGCGAAGATGGCGGCGAACTCGTCCGCGTAGTCGGTGCCGAAAAAAACATTGTGGTGGGCAAGCTCGAAGCCCGATACGCGCGCGGCCATGCACCAGGTCACGGCCGAGAGCGACCGCGCTGCGGCCGGGGTTGGCGGCACCGGTCGCAGGCGGTCCGCCAGCGCGGACACATCGCCGTTCCACACCACCGCGTCGGCGACGATCCTTTCGCCATCTGCCAACTCCACCGCGCGCACCCGCCCGCGCTCGGTGATGATCTGGGTGACCCTCGCGCCGGGCCGCCACACCGCGCCCTGCCGCCGCGCGAGGTCGGCGAGCGCGAGCGCGAGCCGGTGCACGCCCCCGCGCACCCGCCACACCCCGGCGCGCTCGACATCGCTGATCAGCATCAGCGTTGCCGGTGCGGCCCACGGCGAGGCACCGACATAGGTGGCATATCGGCCAAACAACTGACGCAGCCTGGGATCATGGAAATAGTCTCCAAGCGCGCTCCACAGCGGGCGCAGCGGATCGATGCGCCACAGCATCATCAGATGCGTCCAGCCGATGCGCCGCGCGAGCCCGATCATGCCGGGCAGCTCGGCGGTGAGATAGGGTCGCAGCAAGGTGTGGTGAATTTCGGCGGCGCGCGCGGCGAAACGCCGATAGCCCGCCGCCTCGGCCGCGCCGGCGAACGCGCCGATGGCATCGATGGTGCGCGCCTGGGCGGCGAACAGATCAAGCCTTCCGCCCGCCGCCCGGGCGTGCCGGGCCAGGATATCGGCCGGCAGCAATTCGACGTGATCGGAAAGTCGTTCGCCGGCGTCAGCAAAAATGGCGTCGAACACCCAGCGCATGGTCAGCACCGTGGGGCCCGAATCCACCGCCCCGGCGGGGGTGTGCACCACCCCCATCTTGCCACCGACCGTGGCCTGACTGTCGCACACTGTCACCTGCGCGCCGCGCCGCGCGAGGTCCGCCGCCGCCGCGAGCCCGCCGATGCCCGCGCCGACGACCACCACCTGGTCGAGGGTCATCGCCGCGGCGCTATCGGTCCGGACAGACAACGATGTTGGTGAAGCCGCCAGGCCGCGTCTTCACCAGATCGAGCGCCGCGCCGACTTCGGACAGCCCGAATTCGCGTGTCTGCCACACCGAAAGATCGATCACCCCCGCACCGGCCATGCGCGCCATCGCGTCCGCCTGCGCGGTGGAGAACCAGTTCGAGCCCTGGAACCTGGTCGCGCGATTCATGAACTTGAACGGTTCGATCGGGAGTTTTTCCGACAGGGCACCGATGTTGACGGCCACCCCGCCATGGCACAGCGCATCGATCGCGGCCAGTGTCGGTGCGGGGGATGCCGCGCGACCCGAACAATCCAGCAGCATGTCCGCGCCCAGCCCGCCGGTGCGCGCGCGCACCCAGTTCGTGATATCTTCTTCGCCGAGCGCCAGGGTTTGGATTCGCTCCGGCGCGAGGGCGCGCAGACGTTCCAGCACCGCGAGGTTGCGGCCGAAGCCGAAAATCCGTGTGGCACCCATGCCGAGCGCCAGGATGGTTGCGCCCACGCCGAGCGTGCCGGTGGCGCCGTTGATCATCACCACGCTGCCCGCGCCAACCCCGCCGGCGAGCAGCCCGGCAAACGAGGTTCCCAGATAGCCGAACCGCGCGGCCTGCGCGAATTCCACGGTGTCGGGCAGGAACACCAGACGTTGCGGGGCGGCGGTGCAGAATTCCGCGAAGCCGCCATAGGGGTAGCGCGCGAGCTGGCGCCGGGACGCCGGCACATAGCCGAAATATCCCTGCAATGCCCAGTCCGCGCACAGCATCGGGCGGCCGGATTTGCAATAAGCGCAGTCCATGCAAGCAAGAAACGGGTTGATATAGACCCGCTGCCCGACCGCCACGCCGCGCACCGCCGCCCCCACCGCCGCCACCTCACCGGCGGCGTCGAGCCCCACCACCGCGGGCAGCTCGGGCAGATGGTTCCACAGCGCGCCGCTGAAAATCGCGTTCATGTTGGGGATCACCCCGCAGGCGCGCACCCGCACCAGCACATCCTCGGGCCGGGGCACGGGCACGGCGATTTCATCGATGCGCAACGCCTCGCCCGGCACGTGCAGCCGTGCCGCCCGCATGGTTGTTTTCATCCCCGACGCCCCTTTGCGGTGACTTCGCGCGAGTTTGACTCAAAGCCCGCCCGGCCGCTAGCCTGCGTCGCACAAGAAGAAAAAATCCAGTCCGGCACGCGATCCAAACCCACATCGCCGCACGCCGGCCACCCGGAGGACCAAGATGCTGCGTCCCTTCGCCCTTGGCTGCGCGCTCGCGCTCATCCTCGCCGCGCCGGCCCGCGCGCAACCGGTGCGCATTGGCATCATCACCACCTTGTCGGGCCCGCAGGGGCTGCTCGGGCAGGATATTCTCGACGGTTTCCGGCTCGCGCTCGGCGAACGCGATGGCCGCCTCGGCGGTGCCGGGATCGCGCTGTTCTCCGGCGACGACCAGCTCAAGCCCGAGATCGCGCGCCAGCTCGCCGAGCAGATGATCGAGCGCGATCATGCCGATATCATCACCGGAATTCTCAACTCATCGGTGCTGCTCGCCATCGCCAGGCCGGTGCTGGATGGCGGGCGGATTCTGATCAGCGCCAATGCCGGCCCGTCGCAGTTCGCCGGCGCGCAATGCAACGAAAATTTCTTCGCCATCGCCGGACAGAACGACGTCTCGCCCGAGGCGATGGGACAATATCTGAACACCACCGCGATCCGCCGCGTGTTCCTGCTCGCGCCCAACTACCAGGCGGGCAAGGACAAGCTCGCCGGTTTCCGCCGCCGCTTCACCGGACAGATTGTCGGCGAGATCGACACCCCGTTCGACCAGCTCGACTATGCCGGCCCGATCGCCGAGATCCGCCGCGCCAACCCCGACGCGCTGTTCGAGTTTCTTCCAGGCGCCACCGGCATCGCCTTCCTCAAGCAATGGCAGCAAAGCGGTCTTGCCGACAAAATCAGGCTCTATGCGGATCGTGGCGGCCTCGACGAGACCATGCTCGGCGCGGTCGGCGAGGCGGCGACGGGAGCCGCGGCCGCTTCCTCATGGAGTGGCAGCCTGGACAATCCGCTGAACCACCACTTCATGCAGGCATTCCGCGCCGCCCATCACCGCGACCCCAGCCTCTACGCCGCCCAGGGCTACGACACCGCGCTGCTGCTCGACGCCGCGATTCGCGCCAACGGCGGCAGATTCGGCGACGCCAAAAGTTTCCGCGCCGCCCTTGTGCATGCGCCCGCCGCCACCCTGCGCGGTCGCAACATCGCTTTTGCACGCAATCATTTTCCGATCGACGATTATTATCTGATGACCGTGGTGCGCGAGGCGGACGGCCACCACGGCCTCGCCACGGGCCCACGCATCGCGGCCGACCTCAGCGATTCCTACGTCGAGCAGTGCCGCCTGCCAGCCGATTGACGCCACCGAGCACGCCGCCACCGGCAAACAGAACAACCAGGATCAGCAACGGTCCGAACAAGGCCGGCCAATGGGTGGTGAACGCGCCGATCATCGATGCCGCCAGCAGATAGGCCGCGGCACCCAGCAGCGGGCCGAGCAAG
>DAHWBL010000422.1 GCA_027323595.1 Acetobacteraceae bacterium
GGGTGCGCGGGCTAAGCGCGGTCAGCCGCGCTGGCCGCTCACGTCGGCGCCGGCATCGTGCGGCAGGCGGGCGGCGAGCGGGGCGGAGAGCGCGGCGAAGCTGCCCATCAGGGCGAAGACCAGGGTGAAATCGGTGAAATCGGGCAGGGGCTGGTGGCGCAGCGCGGTGAGCGCGGACAGCGCCGCGGCCGCCACCGCGATGCCCAAAGTGAGGGCGAATTGCTGGAAGGTGGCGTAGAAGCTGGCGCCGCCGCTCATCTGCGCGGGGGTGAGGTCGGCGTAGGCGATGGTGTTGTAGCCGGTGAATTGCAGCGAGGAGACGAAGCCGCAGACCAGCAGCAGCGCGTAGATGACCGGCGCCGGCCAGTCCGGGCGGATCAGCCCGCAGGCGGCGAGCAGTAGACCCGACAGCAGCCCGACCCACAGGAAGGTGCGGCGGAAGCCCAGCCGTCGCAGGAACGGGGCGGCGGTGGCCTTCATCAGCACCGCGCCGCCGGCGGCGGCGAAGGTGATGAAGCCGGAGCGTTCGGCGCTGACGCCAAAGCCGATCTGCATCAGCATGGGCAGCAGGAACGGCAGCGAGCCGAAGCCGACGCGAAACAGCGTGCCCGAGACCACCGAGACCGCGAAGGTGCGCACCCGCATCAGCGCGGGGTCGAGCACCGGGCGGATGGTGGTGATGCGCGCGTGCAGCAGATACAGCGCGCCCGCCAGCACCCCGCCGCCGAGCACGAGGCCCGCCCAGCCGGCCGAGAGCTGGCCACGGCTGCCGGTCTCCAGCCCCAGCATCAGCAGGCACAGCGCGGTGCCGGACAGCACGATGCCGCGCCAGTCGAACGGCGGGGCGGGCTCGCGCACCTCGGCGATGTAGCGCAGCACCGCCAGCAGCCCGATCAGCCCGACCGGGATGTTGACGTAGAAAATCCAGCGCCAGGACAGGTTGGTGGTGATCCAGCCGCCGATCGGCGGGCCCAGCACCGGGCCGGCCATGCCGGGCACCAGCATCCAGGCGGTGTCGTCCACCAGTTCGCGCTTGGTGACGCTGCGCAGCATCACCAGCCTGCCGACCGGCACCATCAGCGCGCCGCCGATGCCCTGGATGATGCGCGCGACCACCAGGCTCTCCAGGCTCCAGGCCTGGGCGCACAGCGCCGAACCGGCGATGAACAGGATGATCGCGCCGCAGAACACGCGGCGGCTGCCGAAGCGGTCGGCGACCTGGCCGGAGACCGGGATGAACACCGCCAGGCTCAGCAGATAGGCGGTGAGCGCGGTGGACATGTGCAGCACGTCGGCGCCGAGCGAGGCGGCCATGTCGGGCAGGGCGGTGGCGAGCACGGTGCCGTCGAGCTGTTCCATGAACAGGCCGGAGGCGACGATGAGCGCGACAAGACGCGGGCTGGCTCGGCGGGCGGGGACGGGCATGCGGCGCGGCGGCGGTGCGTCAGGCGGCCTGGTGCAGAGCCGGAGCCTGCGCGACGAGGCTCGCCTCCAGCATCGCCGCCAGCGCCCGGCCCTGGGCGGGCGCGCCCTGGGCGGTGATGACGGCGGCGACGTAGCGGTCCGGGCGCAGCAGGATGACCGCCTCGGGCGCGGCGCCGCCCAGGGCGCGCATCAGCGCGCCGGTGAGGTCGCGCACGATCGGGGTGGGGGTGGCGAAGCCGGTGGCGGCGAAGGCGATGCGGTCGGGCAGGACGGCGATCACGCGGGCGGTGAACAGCGCCGGCAGGTGCGGCGCGACGGCGGCCCACAGCACCGCGGGGTCGGGCGCGCAGACCAGGGCGCAAAAGCCGGCGCCGAGCAGATCGTCGAGGCGACAGACGGTGCCGGGCGCGGTCTCCACGCGCGGCTGGGGGAACATCCGGCCGGGCAGTTCGGCGCCGGGCCCGTCGGCGCGCAGCAGGAAGCCGGCATCAAAGCGCGGGCGCGGCTTGTAGCGCATCTGCACCAGCCAGTCCTTCCAGGCCGGCACCAGCCCCATCGCGCGCACCGCGAGGCGGATGAGGCCCGAGCGCAGGGTGCCGTGCGGCGAGATCAGCACGCCCAGATTGACGGCGAGCTGGATCATCGACCAGGCGTGATCGCGGCGTTCGAGCTGGTAGCTGTCGAGCAGGCCCGGCCCGATCTGTCCGCGCAGCACGGCGGCGAGCTTCCAGGCGAGGTTGGAGACGTCGCGGATGCCGGCGTTCATGCCCTGGCCGGCGAAGGGCGGGGTGAGGTGGGCGGCGTCGCCGCACAGGAACACCCGGCCGGCGCGCCAATGGTCGGCGATGCGGGCCTGGAAGGTGTAGACGACGCGGCGATCGATGGTGACGGACGGGTCGCCGCCATACCAGGCGATGAGTTCGCGGGCGCGGGCCTCGGTTTCCATCTCGGCGGGGTCCTCGCCGGGGCGCAGGCGGATTTCGTAGCGCCGGGTGCGGTCGGGGCCGGGCAATGACAGCGCCGGGCGGAACGGGTCCGAGAAGACGTGGGTGTGGCGGGTCGGGTCGGTGGTGGCGGAGGTGTCGAGGATGAGCCATTTCTCCTCGAAGCTGGAGCCGCCGAGGCTGGCGCCGATGGCGCGGCGGGTGCGGCTGCGGCCGCCGTCGCAGCCGATCAGGTAGCGGGCGCGCAGCTCGCGCCGCTCGCCGGCATGGTCGGTGGTGACGCTGACGCCCTGACCGTCGTCATGATGGTCGAGGATGGTGGTTTCGAATCGCAGCGCCACGCCGGGGCGGGCGCGCGCGCCCTCCGCCAGAGTGGCCTCCAGCACCGGCTGGCGGAAGGCGTTGCGCTTGGGCCAGCCGAATTCCTCGGCGAGCGGGTGTACCGCGGCGAACGGGCGGCGTTTGGGGTCGAGATAGATCGAGCCGTAGCCGGGCGCCATGCGGGCGATGGCCTGGTCGATCAGGCCGACCATCTGCAGGGTGCGCAGGCTTTCATCGTCGATGGAGACGGCGCGGGGCTCATGCACGGTGGAGGGGTTCTGTTCGAGCACCAGCGTGTCGATGCCGTAGAGTCCGAGCAGGTTGGCCAGCGTGAGCCCGGCCGGGCCGGCGCCGGCGATGATCACCTCATGGTCGAACGGGCGGGTCATGGCGTGGCCAGCAGCGGCTCGATGCGGGTGGCCAGATCGAGGTCGGCCGCGGTGATGCCGCCGGCGTCGTGGGTGGTGAGGGTGATGGCGAGGCTGGCGTAGGAGATGGCGAGGTCGGGGTGGTGGTCGGCGGCCTCGGCGAGGGCGGAGATGGCGTTCGCCAGGCGCATCGATTCGGTCCAGTTGGCGGTGCGGCGCAAGCGGGTGATGGCCGAGCCGGCGCGGCGCCAGGCCGGCAGGGCGCCGGCGAGGCGCTCGGCGATGGCGGCGTCGGGAAGCAGCTTGTTTGGCATGGGCTGGGTCGCCGCGGCTCAGACGCCGCCGGCGGCGTCCTCGAGGGCGGCGATGTTGCGGATGTGCACGCTGTTGGCGCCGTCGAGGCGGATCAGCCCGTCATTGCGCAGCCGGGTGAAGCCGCGGCTGACGGTTTCGATGGTGAGGCCGAGATAGTCGGCGATGTCGGCGCGGGTCATCGGCAGGTCGATCTGGTGGGCGGCGTGGCCGCAGGCAGAGCCGGCGCGGGCCTGGGCGAGCAGGAAGGAGGACAGCCGCTCACGCGCGGTTTTGCGGCCGAGCAGGAGCATCTGCTCCTGGGCGCTGACCAGTTCGTTGCGGGCGGTTTCGAGCAGGCGCTGTTCGAGGGCACGGAACTCGTCGAGCAGGCCGAGCATGCGCGAGCGCGGAAAGCGGCACATGGTCATCGGCCCGATCGCCTCGGCGCCGAAGGCGTAGGTGTCGGACACGGCGAGGCCGAGGAAATGGCCGCGCCCGGCGAAACCGGTGATCTGGCGGCGCCCGTCGGGCAGCAGCTTGAACAGCCGGGCGGTGCCGGAGGTGATGTTGAAGAAATGGGTGGCCGGGTCGCCCTCGGCGATGAAGCCCTGGCCGGGGGCGAGGGTGGCGGTGACGGCGGCGGCGGCCAGACGCGGCAGGCGGTCATCCTCGATGGCGTTGCAGACGCTGACCGAACGCGCGTCGCA
Source organism: Acetobacteraceae bacterium (assembly GCA_027323595.1). Taxonomy (GTDB): domain Bacteria; phylum Pseudomonadota; class Alphaproteobacteria; order Acetobacterales; family Acetobacteraceae; genus CAIVDX01. The sequence goes on from DAHWBL010000422.1 coordinate 4,060, forward strand.
ATGCGCGCAGGGGTCGCCGAGGGCGCCGTCGGGGTGGATCACGATCGGGCGGAAGCTGGTGGTTGCGGAGGCGCGGGCGGTCGGCATGGCGACGTCGGCGCGCATCGGACTGGTTTGTGCCACGGTGTCCCCCTCTGGGCCTGCGCACGGTCGGTCGGAAGCGGCGGGCGCGGTGCCCGGGCTGGCCCCGGCCGGCGGCAGGTCGGCGGTGGAGTCCGGTTCCCTATACAGCCAAAGCGGCGATGATGAAATGTTTAATCCTGGCGGCGCCGCGGTGGCGCGACGCCCGGGATCATCGCGGCTTGACGTGGATCAACGCGCGCGCCGGGCTTGTGGGCGGAAATGCAACGATGAGCCCGTCCGCCGAAAACGCCGCCGACAGCATCGAGATTCTGGTCGAGCCGATGCGCGTCGGCGACATCACGCTGGTCTGGCCGCTGGTGCGCGCCGCCGCGCCGACGCTGCGGATCAGCGCCTGGCAGCGCTATGCCCGCGCGCTCGCCGACCGTGAGGTGGCGCCCGGCGGGGCGGACGCGGGCAAGCAGGTGGTGCGGCGGCGGGGCATCATGCTGGCGCGGCGGCGCTCGCAGCGCTTTCCCTGCGGGCTGGTGTGTTACCAGGTGAAGCCGGACCTGCGTTTTGGCAGCGTGATGACCGCCGAGCATCTGATCGCCATCGATCTGGTGGACCCCAGGCCGGTGGTGCGCGCGCTGGTGGAGCATCTGGAGGCGGCCGGGCGCGCGATGGGGTGTGGCGCGGTGCGTTCGGTGGTGCATCGTGGCGGCGACGACATCACCTTCTCGCTGCTCGCCGCGGGGCTGCGGCCGGAGGGCACGACGCTGACCAAGAACATCGAGGCGCGTTGAGGCGGTTTTCGCCAGGTCGGTGAAACGCGCATTGTTGAAGCCCGTCGCGACGGTATATCGTGGCGTCATGGCCGCACGTCCACATGTTCCCACCGCGCCGGATCCGGGTTTTGCCGAGCTGATCGCGGCGCGACCGGCGCTGTCGATGCATCCGATGGACGGGCTGATGCTCGAACAGGTGCCGCTCGCGGGGCTGGCGGCGGCGGTGGGCACGCCGCTGTGGGTGCTATCGGCGGGCACGCTGCGGCGGCGGCTGGCGGCGTTGCGCGGCGCGCTCGATGCGGCGTTGCCGGGCATGGTGGCGATCCATTACGCGATGAAGGCGAACGACCATCTGGCGGTGCTGCGCATCATGGCGGCCGGCGGCGCGGGGGCGGATGTGGTCAGCGGCGGCGAGTTGGCGCGCGCGCAGGCCGGCGGGATCAACCCGGCGGACATCGTGTTCTCCGGTGTGGGCAAGACGCGGGCGGAGATGGGCCAGGCGCTGGCTGACGGCGTGGGCATGATCAATGTGGAAAGTGCCGAGGAGCTGACGCGGCTGTCCGCGGTGGCGGTGGCGACCGGGCGGCGGGCGCGGATCGCGCTCAGGGTGAACCCCGATGTGGACGCGGCGACGCACGCCAAGATCACCACCGGGCTGGCCGAGAACAAGTTCGGCATCGCCTGGGCCGACGCGGCCGGGCTGTATGCGCATGCCGCCGGGCTGGCCGGGCTCGAACCGGTCGGGCTGGCGGTGCATATCGGCAGCCAGATTCTGTCGCTCGCGCCCTATCGTGCCGCCTATGCGCGGGTGGCCGGGCTGATCGGCGATCTGCGTGCGGCGGGGCAGGTGGTGCGGCATCTGGATTGCGGCGGCGGCCTGGGCATCGGCTATGACGGCGCGGCGGAGTTGCCGGCGGCGGCGTTTGCCGGGGCGTTGCGCGCCGAGCTGGGCGGGCTGGGGTTGCGCCTGTCGGTGGAGCCGGGGCGCTGGCTGGTCGGGCCGGCGGGGCTGCTGCTGGCCAGCGTGATCCAGCCCAAGCGCGGCGTCGGCCGGCGCTTCGTGGTGCTGGACGCGGCGATGAACGATCTGCTGCGGCCGGCTTTGTATGACGCCTGGCATGGCATCGTGCCGGTGTCGGCGGTGGATGCGCTGGCGCCGGTGTCGGCGGCCGATGTGGTGGGGCCGGTGTGCGAATCGGGCGATATTTTCGCCCGCGCCCGCGCGCTGCCGGAACTGGCCGAGGGGGCGCTGGTGGCGCTGCTGGACGGCGGGGCCTACGGCGCGGTGATGAGCTCGGGCTACAACGCCCGCCCTGCGGCGGCGCAGGTGCTGGTGGATGGGTCGCGCTGGGCGGTGATCCGCCGGCGCCCGCCGGTGCAGAGCCTGTGGGCGGGCGATATCTGCCCGCCATGGCTGTGACGCCGCCGCTCGCCGCGCGGTTGGATCGGGCGCGCGCGGTGGCGCGGATGGTGCTGTGGTGCGAGCAGCTTCTGATCGTGCTGTGGCCGGCGGTGTGCGTGGTGGCGCTGTTCGTCGCGCTCGCCTGGCTGGGGCTGTTCGCGCTGTTGCCGCCCTGGCCGCATGCGGTGCTGCTGGGCGGATTCGCGCTGGCGTTGCTGGGCATGCTGGGGCTGGCGGCGCGGCGGCTGCGGCGGCCGGCGGTGGGGGCGGCGGACCGCTGGCTCGAAGAAAATGCCGGGCTCACGCACCGCCCGCTCGCCGCGCTGTCGGACCGGCCGGCGAGCAGCGATCCGCTGGCGCTCGCGCTGTGGCAGGCGCATGCGGCGCGCGCGGCGGGCGCGCTGGGGCGGCTGCGGTTGCGCGGGCC